>NZ_JBVVQY010000004.1:175279-218524 GCF_055811615.1 Mesorhizobium sp. WSM4807 | reverse complement strand
GTCGGCGGCCCTCGTTTTGGGGCCAACTGTGTGGTCTCCCGCGTTGGTGGCCGTTTCACTCTGTTTTTTTTCGCCGGGGGGGGGGTTGGGGGGGGGGGGGGGGGTGTGGGGGGCCCCGCCCCACGGTTCCTAGAATCTCAGCCTACATGCCAAGCGAGGCCTTGTAGAGCTTGATCTGGTTTTCGCGGCCGATCTGGTCGGTCAGCTTCTCCCAGGCGGCCGCAATGGCGTCGGCGCCTTCCTGCGCCGTCATCTTGCCGGCAAATGTGTTGGCCAGGATGTCCTCGGCGGCACTGTAATATTGGAAGATGCCGGGGATGCGCGGCTCGATCGCGGCGTTCGGATGGTTGTAGCTGTCGGCCTCCGACTTCAGATACGAGGTGATGAAAGCCTCGTCGTAACCGGCCGCCACCCATTCCGGAATGTCGAAATGGGAGTTGCGGTAGGGCTGGAATCCGGACGGATATGCCGCGCACCAGAGAGACAGGTCCTTGCCGCCGAGATGGGCCGCGGCCGACCATGCCGCCTTCTTCTTCTTTTCGTCGCTGTCGACCCGGGCCATGACGTAGACGCCCCAGCCGAGATAGGCGCAGTTCGGCGCATGGTTCGGGCCGCTGGCCAGCTTGTCCCACTGGCCGGTCTTGGAATTATAGACGTCGTCCGAGCCTGGCAGGATCGAGAAGCCGGTGACGTCGCCTACGACCGAACTGTCGTTGGTCTTGACGTTGGAGCCGACGTCGCCCCACCAGGTGACCATCGAACCGGTGCCGGCCAGGAATTGCTGGAAGGCGGTGGTATTCGGGTCGGCGTTGATCTGGTCGGCGGGCTCGGAAGGCAGTGCGTCGATCACGTCCTGGATCGCCCGCACCCAGGCCGGATTGTTGATGCGCGGCTTCATCGTATCGGCATCGAACAGCCAAGCCTTGTCGTCAGGATGCTTGGCATAGGCGCTGGCGCGGCTGCCGAGGAAGTAGAAGCCGAAGCCGCCCCACGCCTTGGGCGCGTCGAGATAGCCGAAGACATCCTGGCCCTGGAACTGCTTGCCCTTGAGGAACTTGGTCACCGCCTGCACCTGCTGCCAGGTCTTCGGCACGCCCCATTCGCCCCCGCCGCCGCCTTCCTGCCACGCCTTGGCGAGGTCGGCATCGGCAAACACGTCGGTGCGGTAGTTGAAGTTGTGCGCGTCGCCGTCGACGGTCACGCGGTATTGCTTGCCGTCCCAGGTGCCGACCGGTGGCTGCAGATAGGCCACGACGTCCTTCATGTCGATCTGGTCCTTGACCCAGTCCGGCATTTCGGAAGTGAGACCCTTGCCGCAGACGTCGCCTTCGAACGGCGCGCCCATCTCGATGATGTCGAAATCGACGGTGCCGGTGGCAATCGACTGCTGCAGCCGGGCGTTGTAGTCCGCCTGCGCCAGGTCGATCCAGTTGATCTTGGCGCCGGTATAGGTCTCCCACGGCTTCAAGAAGCCGCGAAACAGCACATTGTGCAGGTTCTGGTTGTTGAGCCCCATGAAGGTGAGCTGGACGCCGGCGAATTCGCCTTCCTTGACGCTGGCCTTGGTCGCCTCCAGGCAGAGCTCGCCGACCTGTTGGAAGTCGGCATCGGTCGGCTGGCCCTTACCGACACCGGGGATCTGCAGGATCTGCGCGCGCAGCTCACCTGCGGCGGAAGCAGGGCGCGTCAGTGCACCAAGCCCGGCGCCGGATACCGCTGCGATCGCGGCCATGCTGGCCGCGCCCTTGAGGACATCGCGGCGAGTGGCTCCCGCGCGCATAAACTGGTTGTAAAGGCTGACTTTCATTTCGTTCCTCCCAGAATCTAAATGGTGATTGTTTCGGGTGTATGGAGCGCTGGACGTGTTCCCCAACAACAGCGACTCCTGGAAATAGGGCCCAATTTTTCCTCCCGCGACACTTCGATTTCCGTAGTCCGAACTAGTGTGCCGGCGCGCCCGGAACAGGGTCAAAACCCGAGCCCTTTCACTATTCTCACAACCAAGTGCCGTGTCAACGAGGATGGGGTTTTTTATCTATAAAAGACTGACTTGCCCTAGCCGTTTGCGTTGTTTAGCTTCACCGCAACGAAAGGGGGGCCGATGGCTCAAGTCGCGATCAGCAATGTGGCCAAGGCGTTCGGAACCGTCAAGGTCCTGCACGATGTCAGCGTCGACATCGCCGACGGGCAGTTCGTGGTGCTGGTTGGCCCTTCGGGGTGCGGCAAGTCCACGCTGCTCAGGATGGTGGCCGGGCTGGAGACCGTTTCCGGCGGCACGATCGCCATCGGCGATCGTGTCGTCAATCATCTGCCGCCGGCCAAGCGCGACATCGCCATGGTGTTCCAGAACTACGCGCTCTATCCGCACAAGACGGTCGAGCAGAACATGGCCTTTGCGCTGAAGCTGCGGAAGACCGATCCGGCTGATGTCGCCGAGCGGGTCAAGCGCGCCGCCGATATCCTCGACCTCAATCCCTATCTCAAGCGCTATCCGCGCCAGCTCTCGGGCGGCCAGCGCCAGCGCGTCGCCATGGGCCGCGCCATCGTGCGCAACCCGCAGGTGTTCCTGTTCGACGAGCCACTGTCTAACCTCGACGCAAAGCTGCGCGTCCAGATGCGCACCGAGATCAAGGAACTGCACCAGCGGCTGAAGACCACCACCATCTATGTCACGCACGACCAGATCGAGGCCATGACCATGGCCGACAAGATCGTGGTGATGCGCGACGGCCGCATCGAGCAGGTCGGCGCGCCGCTGGAACTGTTCGACCGGCCGGCCAATCTGTTCGTCGCCGGCTTCATCGGCTCGCCGTCGATGAACCTGCTCAAGGGCGTGGTGCGCAAGGGCGACAAGCCTGTCGTCGAGATCGCCGGGACGCCGTTTCCAATTGCTGCGAACAGCGCCGTGGAGGATGGGCGCAAGGTGGTCTACGGCGTACGGCCCGAGCATCTCGAAATCCACCCCGACGGCGTGCCGGCGAAGATTTCCGTCGTCGAGCCGACCGGTTCCGAAACGCTGGTCTTCTTGCGCTTCGGCGAGGGCGAGATGGTGGCGCTGTTCCGTGAGCGCCACGATTTCAAGCCGGGCGACACGCTGCATCTGAAACCCCGGCTCGACCAGGTCCATCTCTTCGACTCAGAGACCGGCCGTCGTCTTTAACACTTTGAATTTGCGCATGATCTTATCCGAAAACCGCGAACACTTTTCGGGATCATGCGCCAGGCTTCGCATCAAAAAAAGCCCGTTCGGGAGGGAACTATGCTCAAAGGGATCAATCCGCTGCTCAATGCCGACGTGCTCCAGGCGCTGCGTGCGATGGGCCATGGCGACGATTTGATCATCGCCGACACCAACTTCCCCTCCGATTCGGTGGCGCGCCAGACCGTGCTCGGCCGGCTGCTGCGTATCGATGCGCCGGCCGCGGACGTGGTCAAGGCGGTGCTGTCGCTCTATCCGCTGGACAATTTCGTCGACGACGCGGCCGCCCGCATGGAGATCGTCGGCAAGCCGGACGAGATTCCCGCAGTGCAGACGGAAGTGCAAAGAGAGATCGACGCGGCGGAGGGCAAGGGCTGGCCGATGATCCCGGTCGAGCGCTACGCCTTCTACGAACGTGCCAAGAAAGCCTATTGCGTCATCCAGACCGGCGAGCGCCGCTTCTATGGCTGTTTCGCCTTCCGCAAGGGCGTCGTGCCGCCGGATGCGGAGTAGCAGGATGCCAGGCAAGCCTGTCGTCATATTGGGGGTCTTCGTCGCCGACACCGCTTACCGCGCCGCGCGCCAGCCGCGCATGGGCGAGACGCTCCTTGGCACATCCTTCACGCTTGGCCCGGGCGGCAAGGGCTCCAACCAGGCGGTTGCGGCCGGCCGTCTCGGTGCCGACATCACCTTCCTGACGCGCCTCGGCGTCGATCCCTTTGCCGACATGGCCAGGCAAACCTGGGCGCAGGCCGACGTGAAGAGCGCCGTCATCGACACGCCGGAAAGCTACACGGGTGCGGCTTATATCTTCGTCGAGGAGACGACCGGCAACAACGCCATCATCGTCAGCCCGGGTGCGGCCATGCTGATTTCGCCCGACGACATCGAGGCTAACGCCGGCCTGATCCGCTCGGCCGGCGTCTTCGTCACCCAGCTCGAACAGCCGATCGAGGCGGCGCTGCGGGCGCTGGAGATCGCGCGCGGGGCAGGGGTGACGACCATCCTCAATCCGGCGCCCGCGGCAAGCCTGCCCGAGCGCATCTACACGCTCTGCGACTATGTCACGCCCAATGAGACCGAGGCAGAGGAACTGACCGGCATCAAGGTGTCCTCCATCGACGACGCCCGCCGCGCCGCCGACGGTCTGCTCCAGAAGGGCGTCGGCGCCGTTATCGTGACGCTCGGTGAAAATGGCGCGCTGTTGCACACGGCCAGCCGCTCCGACCATGTCGGCGCGATCAATGCCGGCCCTGTGGTCGAGACCACCGGAGCAGGCGACGCCTTCAATGGCGGCCTGGCCGCAGCACTTGCGAGAGGGGTGGAGCCGCTGCAAGCGGTCCGCTTCGCCTGCGCCGTCGCCGGCATCTCGGTCACCCGGCCCGGCACGGCGCCGTCGATGCCGACGCTGCAGGAGGTCGAGGCATTGCCCGCCAAGGGGTGAGGCCGCGCAGCCTCGCCGGCGCTCTCGACTTTAGTCCGTTCCGACCACGGTGACATATTAGTCACAGTTAATGTAAATCGGAAAACCCATCTTGCGTCATTGGCAGAGGTGTCCCGTAATGGGTCACTGGGTCTGGCGCCGCAATTGCACGGTCAGCGATGCCGGGGGGCAATCTTGACCTGGCAAGGGGGGGTGATTGGGGGGCCCCGCCGCTTCGCAAATGGAGCGGCGGGGTCTTTCACGGCACCACACCATCACAAGCCGCCGACGGATAGGAATGGCTGTGTTTTGCAATGCTCGCGGAGGCGATCTAGCCGTGAACGCCAGACAATTCGCGGACCTCTGCCCGCAGCGCCCGTAACTCCGCGAGGATGATGGCCTGATCGCTGTGCAGCGTTGCCCTGTCGGCCGATTCTACGGCCTCATGCTCGGCCTCCATCGCCGAAACAATCACGCCGATGAACAGATTGAGCACGGTGAACGAGGTCGCGATGATGAATGGGATGAAGAACAGCCAGGCGGTCGGATAGACCTCCATGACCGGACGCACCACGCCGTCCGACCAGCCTTCGAGAGTCATAACCTGGAAAAGCGTGAAGAGCGATTCCGGTATGCCGCCGAACAGTTCGGGAAAGGACGAGCCGTAGAGCTTCGTCGCCATCACCGCAAAGACGTAGAACACCAGCCCGAGCAACAGCATGATCGAGCCCATGCCGGGCAAGGCGGTGATGAAGCCGGTGACGACACGGCGCAGCGACGGAACGATGCTGATCAGGCGCAGGACCCGCAGGATGCGCAGCGCCCTTAACACGGAGAGCGAACCGGTCGCGGGGATAAGCGCGAAACCGACGACCAAGAGGTCGAAGATGCGCCATGGATCGCGGAAGAAATGCGTTCTGTAGACGACCACCCGGATCGCGAGTTCGAGCACGAAGACGCCGAGGATCGCGCGGTCGATGGCCGTTAGAAGCGGACCAAAAACAGCAATCGCATCGGGCGAGGTTTCGAGGCCGAGCGTGACGGCGTTGATCAGGATCAGGACCATGATCGTGAGGTCGAAATGGCGCGATTCGATGAGCGATTTCAGGGCGTCCAAGGCTTCTTCTCCGTTAGAGCATCGGACCCAATGTGGGAACCGGGTTCGGGAAAATCCAATGCTCAAACGCATATGACAGGCTTGGAACGCAACAAATACAAAAAGTTGAAACTCTCAGGAATCCGAAAGTCGAAACTTTTTGTATTAAGGAACCAAGGCCATCCGCGACCTCCAGCGTGACAGGCCCCGGTCGGAAAATGGCCTCTGGCCCGCTGTCAAAGCTAATCACTGCTCTATGTCGCTGTAGGGACTGCGCGAAGGATGAACCGGCACACAGCGATCATCTACCAAGTCGCCAGGAACCATGCGGGGGAGCAGCGGGTTTGGCTTGGATGCCGACACGTTCGGTCCACCATTCTCCAAGGAGAATACGATGACATTAGCAAGCAAGACCACAGCACTTGCCGCGGCGTTGGCTATGCTGGCCTCGCCGGCACTATCCCAGACGAGCTCACCTGCGCCCGCCGCACCTGCGCCAGATCGTGGCTCAGAGCCAGCGCCGAGCGGGCCAACCGAAGACTCCATGCGCAATATGATGCGTGAGATGATGACTGAGATGCTCGAGGAGAGAATGCAGGAGCATCGCCGCCCCCGAGCAGAACGACGAGGTGGCGATCGTTGGCATCGCGATTTCCGAAGAGGTCCGCATGACGGGCGCCGAATGGGAGGCGGGATGATGCATGGCGCACGGATGCGAATGATGTTCGCCATAGTGGACGCCGACGGCGATGGTGCGCTTTCTCAAACCGAGGTGCAGGATTTCATCGGGCGGATATTCAACGCCGTCGACGAGAACGGCGATGACAGCGTCGACAGGGAGGAAATCCGATCCTTCTTCCACGGAGGTGCCGACGAAACGGGTGAATAAATCACTGCAAGTCTTGCGCGTTCCTGGACGAAAATTCGGGAAAGGAATTCGGAAATGGCTGGTCTCGTTGGCAAGTTTGTCGGGAAAACCCGGCGCCTCGCCTGCTCAACGAGCATGAAACCACACGACTGATCGAAACCGCCCTGACGGAGCGTTTGAAGGTACCGACGCCGGCAGATGACGAACTGCCCCAGCTAGCTCAGAACGTCGATCCGCAAGCGGTGATGAGCCAAATCGAACAGGTTTCTGAAAATCAGACCAAGCGCTAGAATTTATCGGGTGCCCAGGGCGACCCAAATTTCTGAATTGCCGGTCCGGCATTCAGAGTTTTTTCATTTCCAATCAGCTAAGTGATTGAAAATGGCGCGAGTGACGGGGCTCGAACCCGCGACCTCCGGCGTGACAGGCCGGCACTCTAACCAACTGAGCTACACCCGCGCAAGACGAGCACGGTCAGCCGTGTTCGTCGTTGGGGCGGTGGATAAGGCGTAAGCCACCGGGTGTCAAGCGGAGCGCGACAGCATAACAGCAAACAGGAGAAGGTTTTTTGACAAGCCGAATTTTGTTGCCGAAAACGACCAGCGGCGAGGGCGTTGTGCGCTCATTTGGCCTTGCGAACCCCGTCCTAACTGCTTAAAGGTCCGGCCCGGAGCGGGCGATTAGCTCAGTTGGTAGAGCGCTTCGTTTACACCGAAGATGTCGGCGGTTCGAGCCCGTCATCGCCCACCATAAAATCAATAACTTCCGCCCAGAAGACGAACTTCCGGGTTCATTGAACTCGGAGGCAATTCAAAACGGCATCCCCTCTCCATCAAATGCCGGGACTAGCAGCCTCTGTTATCTATGAGGCCGTCTGGCATTGTTGTGTTGCAAAGTTTCGCGTCCACAAGCAGCGCCGCGTCTAAGTTTAGCACCAAATGCAAGTTTGCTCCCTCCAGGTTTGCGCCCGACAGCCGCGCTTGCGCAAGGCGCGCGCCCCTTAGGCTTGCGCCAGTCAAGACCGCCCCTGACAGGCTCGCATTTGACAGGTTTGCGCCAGAAAGGCTCGCCTTCGACAGGTTCGCATTCGACAGATTCGCGCCTGACAAATTCGCGTAATTCAGGCTGGCGCCAGATAGTTCCGCGCCGGAAAGATTCGCACCGCTAAGGTCCGCACCATTCATGTTTGCTTCCTTAAGGTCGGCGCCCGTTAGGTTCGCATTGGTCAGGATCGCGCCGGGCAGATACCTCCCCGTCATGCTGGCGCCCGATAGGTCGCAGTCTGCGCATGTTGGCTTGGACCTGAGACGCTCGACCGCATCCAAATCGAACGCAGTCGAGTAAGAAGTGCCCAGCCCAACGGCCAGCACAGTGAAAACTGTCAGTTGTTTTATCCGCCATCCCAACATGTTTGCGGCTCTATTTGGAAAAATGCGACCTGCGGTTGTAATGCCGCAGATCGCCCAGCGTCTTGGCGTCGTTCCTAATGTCACGCCATCTGTCAACGGTGCCTAGAAGCTAGGCGGCGCGCCCAGTCGGTCAACGCGATAGACCACAGGCCATGCCGCCGAATGGTATCACGGGGACCGGCTACCAAACACGATCTCAGGGTTGTTGCGGGCTCTAAACGCGGAACAGATCAGGGGCCGGACGGCGTTAGGCCGCACTGGGATCCCCGAATGACCCCTCCGGGTTCCAGTTGAGCCGGCGGAAATGCCCCTCGGTTCCCTCCGGGACATCTCGCCAGTTCATTCGACTATCAGCGCTTTCAAGGTTGCACGTGAGCAGAGCGACACGCGCTCGCTGACTTCGGGCAGACTGAGGCCTTTTTGGTTTCCGCACGTTTCTCGGGTTAGAGCGGGGCGGCTCGGGATTGCAAAATCCATCGAGCGAACAAGCGATCTGTGACGGCCCCACTGAGCCGGACATGGGCGGCAACACGACTGCGCCACCGTTGCTCGAACAAAAGTTGCGTTTAGCGTTGAAATATACTTCTCTATCTGGACAAGATAATAGAACTAAAAAGTATCATTGTTGTTTAATTATTGTTAACCATGTGTTAGCCGAAATTATCCGGTTAACGCTTGAGGCAACTATTGAGGTTATGTTTCGTACATCGCTGATACATGAGTCGTAGGTAATGTGCGGATTCGGGGGCTATTTCGGTTCGATCCGGGATGCGGAAGCTTTGCTTACGCGCATGATAGCTGCGATCGCCCATCGCGGGCCGGATGAGCAAGGGAAATTTGTAGCACCCGACGCCGGGCTCGGGCATGCGCGGCTGTCCGTGATCGGGATCGGTGATGGCCAGCAGCCGATGTCCGACGTGTCAGGCGATTTGACGATTGCGTTCAACGGCGAGATTTTCAACTACCTGGAACTGCGCGAAGGGCTGATAGCCAAGGGCCGGCGCTTCCGTACGTCGAGCGACACCGAGGTCATCCTGCAGCTGTATGATGAGATGGGCGAAGACTGCCTGTCGCTTCTGAACGGCGATTTCGCCTTCGCGATATGGGATAACAGGCGTCGGCGTATGGTGCTTGCACGAGACCGGATGGGTGTCCGGCCGCTGTTCTACACGAGCAAGGACGGCGTGCTTTACTTCGCGTCGGAGATCAAAGCCCTGCTGAAGGTCCCCGGCGTCTCGGCCGAGATCGATCCGATAGCACTCGACCAGATTTTTACGCTGTGGGCGCCGATCGCTCCCCGTACGGCTTTCCGGAACATCCACGAGCTGGAGCCGGCAAGCGTGATGATCGCGACACCGGGGCAAGTCACGGTCAAACGATATTGGCACCTCGACTATCCGCATCGGGATACGCCGTCTAAGGTCACGAACGAGGACGATGCGGCCGAGGAACTGCAGGCCCTTTTGACCGATGCGGTGAGGCTTCGCATGCGTGCCGACGTGCCGGTCGGTTCTTATCTTTCGGGCGGGCTCGATTCATCCCTTGTCTCGGCGCTTGCCGCCGGCATGACCCCTCTCAAACTGCAGACATTTTCCGTGACGTTCGACAGCGCCGAGCACGACGAAAGCGCCTTCCAGACCGAGATGGCTTCAGCACTTGGCGCCCAGCATCGAACCATTGCCTGCCATCCCGGCGATATCGCCGGCGTCTTCCCCGAAGTCATCCGCTTTGCCGAGCGGCCGATAATCCGCACCGCACCGGCACCCCTCTATCAATTGTCCGGCCTCGTTCGCCAGGCCGGCTTGAAAGTGGTGCTGACTGGCGAGGGAGCCGACGAGGTCTTCGCTGGGTACGATGTCTTTAGGGAAGCGCGTGTTCGGCGGTTCTGCGGACGGCAGCCGGCATCGCGCATGAGGCCGCAGCTGTTCCGCAGGCTTTATCCCTATCTGCCGGGTCTGCAGCAGCAGTCCGTGGAGTACCTGGCTGCGTTCTTCGGCGCCGGCAACACTGCGCTCGACGATCCGCTGTTCTCGCATCGGCCGCGCTTCAAGACCACGGCGGCGGCAAAGATTTTCTTTTCCGGCGACCTGCGTGCGACGTTGAAGGGCTATGACGCGGCCGAGGAACTGGTCAGCCGGTTGCCCCAGGCATTTTCCCTGTGGCACCCGCTGCATCAGGCGCAATATCTCGAAACCCGCTTCCTTCTGCCGGGCTATATCCTGTCCAGCCAAGGCGATCGGATGGCCATGGCGCATGGTATCGAAGGACGTTTCCCTTTCCTCGATCCTCGTTTGGTGGAGTTCGCAGGCAGACTTCCGCCGGAAATGAAGCTGAAGGGATTGGTCGAAAAGCACATACTGCGCAAGGCAGCCAAGCACCTGCTTCCCAGCGCGATCCGGGAGCGCACCAAACAGCCTTACCGAGCCCCGGACGCCAGCTCCTTCGTTGGAGCCGGAGAACTGGACTATGTCCGCGACTTGCTGAGTGAAGCGAGCATCGCTGCCGGCGGACTGTTCAACGCCAAGGCGGTGGCGAACCTTCATGAGAAATGCCGCACGCAGCCGGCGTCCGGGTTCCGCGACAACGCGGCCTTCGTCGGCATCCTATCGACCCAACTGTGGCAGAAGAATTTCACCAGCCAAGAAGTCAGCGCAGCACGAGCGGCCTGAGAAATCCAGGGAAGGAAAAAATGATGATAACAATCAAGGACAAGGTCAGAGCCTTTATCGTTGACAACTTCTTGTTCGGCGACACGTCGTACGAACTTGCAGATACAGCCTCGCTGATCGAGAACGACATCATCGACTCGACGGCGGTGGTGGAACTCGTGGCCTTCATAGAGGACAATTTCGGTATTGTGATGGTCGATTCCGACATTGTGCCGGCCAACCTGGATTCGCTTGACCGTATTTCGTCCTTCATCAAGGCGAAAGCGGGAACGCCGGTAGTCTAGGCGCGATCGGCGAGGAGCGTCCGTGCGGATCGAACATTTTCTGGCCGCAAAGGCCGCTGCCCATCCCGCCAAAACGGCATTGATCACCACGCATAAAAGGCTGTGCTACGAAGAACTGGACGATCTTTCGAGCCGTCTTGCCGCTGCCCTTTTCTTGAACGGCGTCAGGCGCGATGACCGTGTCCTCGTTTTCATGGACAATTGCTGGGAGGCCGCGGTTTCGATTTTCGCCGTCCTCAAGGCAGGGGCGACCTTCATCCCGGTCAACCCATCCACCAAGGCCGACAAGCTTGCCTACATCATTGCCGATTGCGACGCTGCGGCGATCCTCACGCAAGCAAAACTGATGCCCGTGGTCGCTGAAGCGTGCGGCGGCAACACCGGCATCTTCGTGGCTTCGACTGTGGGCGCCGATAGCCAATGCCCGGCTGGGGCGACGTCCCTGGCGGACTGTCTGGCGCTCGAAGCCGGAGAGATAGACCACCGCGGCATCGACGTCGATCTGGCCATGCTCGTCTACACCTCAGGCTCAACGGGCCGGCCCAAGGGCGTGATGATGACGCACCGCAATTTCGACGCGGCAGCGGACTCCATAACCACATATCTGCGTAACACGCCCGATGACATCATTCTGAATGTTCTTCCACTCTCTTTCGACTATGGCCTCTATCAGTTGCTGATGGCCGTCAGGCTCGGCGCCACGCTCGTGCTCGAGAAGTCCTTCGCCTTTCCTCAAGCGATCTTTGAGCGTATCCGCGAGGAAGGCGCCACCGGTTTTCCGCTTGTGCCCACGATGGCAGCGATGATCCTGCAGATGCGTGACCTGACGCCGGGCTTCCTGCCCAGTGTTCGTTATATTTCCAACACGGCGGCTGCCTTGCCGCCGGCTCATATAGAACGTCTGCGGTTCCTTTTTCCCGGTATCAGGCTCTATTCGATGTATGGCCTGACGGAATGCAAGCGCTGCACCTACCTGCCGCCCGAGGAGCTCGATCGCCGGCCGGGGTCGGTCGGCATAGCCATCCCGAACACCGAAGCCTTTGTCGTCGACGACCACGGGCAGAGAGTGCCGCCAGGTGTGGCGGGTGAACTGGTCATTCGCGGACCGCACGTCATGCAGGGTTATTGGCGAAACGAAGCTGCGACGGAACGAGCGCTGCGACCGGGCCCGAACCCGTGGGAAAAGGTTCTCTACACCGGTGACCTGTTCAGGACCGATGAGGACGGCTTTCTTTATTTCGTCGGCCGCAAGGACGACATCATAAAGACGCGGGGAGAGAAAGTGGCCCCGAAGGAAGTGGAAGCCGTGCTTCACGCCCATCCCGGCGTCGCGGAAGCCGTTGTCGTCGGCGTGCCGGATCCGGTGCTCGGGCATGCGATCGGCGCATTCGTCGTACGCTCGGACCCGACGCTCAGCGAAAAAGATGTCATGCGCCACTGCGCACGTCATCTCGAGGATTTCATGGTCCCCAAGGTCATCGAGTTCCGCTTGGAATTGCCAAAGACGGATACGGGCAAGGTCAGCCGTCGGCTCGCGGCAGAGATGATGGAGGCCGCGCAATGACTGTTCGCCCCAGCAATGACGCGCAGACCTTTCTGGCGCAGGCTCTGGCGATCGACCCCGCCGTCGAAACGGACAGGATCGTGACGGCCTTGCGCATTCAGTTGCGCGGCATCCGCAAGCGCGGGCTCGTGCTCGGTCTTTCCGGCGGGATCGATTCCAGCGTTTCGGTCGCCTTGGCCGCGCGCGCCGTCGGCCACCAGAATGTACTTTGCCTCTTCATGCCGGAAAACGATTCCGATCCGGAAAGTCTGCGGCTCGGCCGGCTTGTCGCCGACACTTTCGGTGTTGAGGCTATCGCAGAGGATATCGGGCCGGCCCTGCGTGCGATGGGCTGCTACCAGCGTCGCGACGCTTTCATCCGCGAACTGGTCCCGGAATACGGCGAAGGCTGGGCCTCGAAGATCGTGATTGCGAACGCCCTCGAAGGCGAGGGCTACAATATTTCGTCGCTGGTGGTGCAGGACCCCAAGGGCAAGCAGACCAAAATAAGAATGCCGCTCCCGGTCTATCTCGGTATCGTCGCCGCCACCAACATCAAGCAGCGCACCCGCAAGCAGATCGAATATTTTCATGCCGATCGCCTGAACTTCGCCGTTCTTGGAACGCCCAACCGGCTGGAATACGATCAGGGCTTCTTCGTCAAGAATGGTGACGGCGCGGCGGACGTCAAGCCGATAGCCCACCTCTATAAGACGCAGGTCTATGCGCTGGCGGCCTATCTCGGCGTTCCCGAGGAAATCCGTAACCGGCCGCCGACCACCGATACCTATTCGCTGGCGCAGACGCAGGAGGAATTCTACTTCTCGCTTCCCTATGACCGCATGGATCTTTGCCTTTGCGGCCTCAACAACGGCGTGGCCGCCGAAGTGGTGGGGCAGGCGGCGGGACTAACTGCCTCGCAAGTTGAACGCGTCTGGACCGACATCGCCGCCAAGCGCAAGGCGACGCGCTATCTGCACCTGCGTCCGCAACTTGTCGATGAAGTCGAGGAAGTCAGTACCTGAGCTGGCCCTCCAGCCTCGCCACGGCGAGCGCTTCAGGGTGACCGATGTTCCGCCCCACTCGGGTTCGCCTTGCGCTCTGGCGAGAGGCTGGCGAAGCGGAATGCGCTCGGCCAGTCGGACGGAAATCGGCGGTGCTGGACTCGTTGCCGTGGACAAGGCTTAATGCTGCGCGGCGAGATTGCCGGGGGCGATTATGAGATCACCGCAGCAAATGACCGATGGCGGCGATGTTCTCGATGCTGTCGTCATCGGGGCCGGCTGGGCCGGCCTGGGTGTCAGCTATTGGCTGGCGCGACGGGGCCTGCGCCACAGCGTATTGGAGCGGGGCCGCGTAGGAGAGACCTGGCGCACACAGCGATGGGATTTATTTCGGATGAATACTCCCAACGTGCAGACCGTGATGCCGGGCGATTGCTATGACGGTCCGGATCCGGATGGTGCCCTGACGCGCGATCAGTTCGTCACCCTCCTTGAGGATTTCGCCGGGCGCAACGCGCTGCCGATCGAACCGGATACTGCGGTAAGCGAACTCACGCACGAGAATGGCGCCTATCGGCTGACCACCTCACACGGCACGCTTTGGGCGCGCAATGTGATTGTCGCAAGCGGCAGCCTGAATTGTCCGGTGCGCCCGGTCTGGGCCGCCGCGTTGTCGCCCGCTCTCCGCCAGATCGACGCTTCCGGCTACCGCGGCGCTGCCGATCTGCCCGATGGAGCGGTGCTGGTGGTCGGAAGCGGCCAATCGGGTGCTCAGATCGCGGAGGAATTGGCGGACGCGGGTCGAACGGTCTTCCTTGCGACCAGTCGTGTCGGACGGCTTCCACGGCGCTACCGGGGTCGCGACATCATGGTCTGGCTGCTCGAAAGCGGGTTTCTCGACGTGCGCCGGGAGGAAGTCATTCGACTTGCGGGACGCATCCCGCCGCGTGGTGTGCTCGGGTCGACGCATACGATAAGCCTTCAGGCGCTGAGCGCCCGAGGTGTCGTGCTGCTTGGGCGTCTCACCGGCATCGAGGATGGCGGCAGCCTCTCGTTTGCCGACGATCTCGAAGCGAATGTCCGCTTTGCGGATGAAGCCTCCGAAAATGTCAGACGCCATGTCGACGACTATATCAGCCGCATGGGGATCGATGCACCCGTTGCGGAGCCCGACCCGGCGGAGACGGTCGCGATGCGTCAGCCGAACCCGACGATCGGTTCGCTCGATCTCTCCCGCTCCGGCGTAACGAGCGTGGTGTGGTGCACGGGCTTTAAGGGCGATTTCAGTTGGATGAGGCTTCCCGGTGCGCTCGACAGCGCGGGACAGCCTGTTCACGCGGATGGCGTGGCCGCCCTGCCGGGCCTTTACTTCGCAGGGCTGGACTTCGCCTCCACACGCAAGTCAGGCATCATCTTGGTGATCGCCGAGGAAGCACCTCGCCTTGTCGAACATATCGCAGGGCATTCGTGACCGCCTTTGGCATAGTCAAGAAACTCCTGACAGTCAGGGCCGGGAGATCGTCAGCCACCGCCTTGCGCCGCCCTTAGCGACGTTCCCACTGAGCGAAGGCAAAGGCCTCCAACGATCAGCCATAACTTCGCTCCCGCACGGCTGAATGCTTCAGGTGAAGCCGCCGCCGATCAGCCGGCTCCACTGCTCGCCCGCAAGCCCGTTCAGGAAAGCTTGCGAGTTCTTCATGGCATCCAAAACCTCTGGATCGCGTGAATGCACCACGGTCGAGGCAACAGTCAGGAAAGCTATCCGTCGCCCAAGCATTGCTTCCAGAAGTGCGGGTTGAATGCGTCCGCGCAGGCCGCTGACGCCGCGCGCGGCGGCATGATCGATCAGGCAGTCGATGACGGAACCCGCCTGGCCGGGGAGGGCGAGGATCTGCAGCACGCGACCGATTTCACCCGCCCGCGCGTGATAGGCGAATGCGCCGACATTGCTGCCGACTGGCGATGCTACGGAAACGTAGACAAGCTCGCCCAGCTCCGGCTTTTGTGCCGCATCGGTCAGCATATGATGGAGCTGGCTGTCCGCCCACTTCGGGCGCAGGGCGAACTGGGCGGTCAACGGTTCGACGAGCCTGGCAAATGCGTCGCTGTCGATTTGGGATGTCCGAAAGGCGCCATGGCCTGCCCCGTCCGCCGCCACGCCGGACCAGCGTCGTTCGCTGGACTTCATTCGCCTGCAATACAATCGGTCGAGGGCATGCGCAAACGGATTGAGCATTCGGGCAAACTTCATGCGACTGGCGGAAAGGCCGAGCACAAAGCTCGACGGCCGCATCACGCGTACCCAGTCAAGACTGTATTGCGGCAGGACCACGCCGCGCAGCCGTGTCCACAACCTTGCGGAGATGTCATTGGCCGTCTCGCTGAAGGAGATATCCTGCGGACCGTCCAGGTAAGCTTTCAACAGGCGAGCGCCGGCCATCGGGTCGCGCTCATGATCCTCGACCATCAGCGAGCTGCAGATGGCGGCTCGTAATTGCCGGCCGTTGAACTGCATCGGCAATGCGTGAACGCCGACAAATCCGGAGACGCGGCCGGCGTCGTTGACGTGGACAAGCGACCGCAGATCGCCTCCGCAACCCGGCGCCTCCAGATAAAACCGTCTCATATAGTCGATGAGCGCTGGCGTCGCTTCGGTCCGCTCTTTGCGCAGCACGCGTTGAAACATGCCTGCGACTGCCGGAAGATCGGCACCTTCCAGGGCGCGAATGACGCTCAAGCCAGGCTCCCGGCACCGCAGTCCTGGCCACCATCTTTCCAGACCGTGGCAAGGCCAGGCTTCCCATCGGCGATCGCGGCGAACGTCAGGAGTTTGCAGTGATGCAATCCCCAGTTGCAATCGCTCCGGTGGCCGAAAGGAGAGTTGTAATGCTGCGGCAAGGTAGGACCTTTGCTAGATCATGAAAACGAGCGTCGTTGCTATTACCAACTTCGGGTAAACCGATGTTGAAGTATTGGTAGCGAATCGAGTTTTATCGACGCGACTTGCGCCTTGTTTCCTCGGCGCCGCGGCACATCAGGCCAGGCCTCAACCTGCTACTTCCGACGCCAAGCCAAGCCGCTTTGGCTATCATCCTTGCCCGCGTCGCCGGTCTTGAGACGAACCATCAGTGCTCCATGATCGGCCGCTGTTGCCTGATGCGGGAAAAAACCGGCGCCGAAATCGAGGATCATGGCGGAAGCAGCCGGAAATCCTTGCCTTCGGGCAGCAGCTGCCCGCCGTCGACGATGATGGTCGTGCCGGTGATGTAGCTGGCGTCGTCGGAGGCCAGGAACAGGAAAGCATTGGCCACGTCGCGCGGGCTGCCGAGGCGGCCGAGCGGTATGGAGTCCTCCATGTTCTTTATATAGGCGGCGCCGCGATGCAGCTGGATTGCTTCGGTGAGGATATTGCCGGGTTCGACGCCGTTGACGGTGATGCCATAGGCAGAGAATTCGAGAGCGGCCGAACGGATCAGGCCGTTGATGCCGGCCTTGGTCGCCGAATAGTGGCCGTGACCAGGGCTGGTGACGTGCGGGCCGGTGATGGAGGAGGTGAACAGCATGCGGCCAAAGTGCTGCGCCTTCATCGGAACGAGCGCGGCCCGGGCGGCATTGAAGCTGCCGCGCAAATTGACCGCCATGACACGGTCCCAGTCCTCCGGACTGGTGTTTTCCAGCAACTGCCACGGATAGATGCCGGCATTCTGGACCATGATTTCGAGACGGCCGTGATGGTCGAGCGCCAGCGCAACGGCGGCCTCCGCATCGGCCATCTGCGAGATGTCGGTGCGGATGAAGGCAGCGCCGAGTTCATCCGCGGCCGCTTGCCCGGCCTCGACCTCGGTATCGGCCAGGACCAGTTTCGCGCCCTCTTCGGCAAAGCGCTGTGCGATGCCCTTGCCGATGCCGCGCGCACTGCCGACGATCAGCGCGATCCTGTCTTTGAGCCGCCCGGTCATGCCAGCCTCTGGCGAATGGTTTGCTTGAAAGCGTCGAGCAGCACGGCGGCAAGCACCAGCAGGCCGTGGATCACCTGGGTGAAGTTGGCCGGAAGGCCCATGAGGTTGATCGCCGTGTTGATGGCCGACAGCAAAAGCACGCCGGCATAGACGCCGGGCAGGGTGCCGACGCCGCCCTTCAGGCTGACACCGCCGATGACGACGGCGGCGAAGGCGTTGAACAGCAGGCCGACGCCGAGATTGGCAGTGGCGCCGGAGGTGCGGATCGCCAGCAGCCAGCCGGCAAGGCCGGCGATAGCCCCGGCAAGCACGAAGGCAATGACGAGGTTGCGGCTCACGCGGATGCCGGCGCGGAAGGTTGCAGTCTCGTTGCCGCCGATCATGACGAGATGCCTGCCGAAGGGTGTCTTGGCCATGATCAGCGAGAAAACCACGAAACACGAAATGGCGATCCAGGCGGTGAGCGGCAGGCCAAGAACGCGCTGGATGCCGAACCAGCGGATCGCCGGCGCAAGATCCTGTGCGGAGCGGCCGCCGGAAATAACCAGCACGAGGCCGCGCACCCAGATGTAGGACGCCAGCGTGATGATGAACGCACTCATCTTCACCTTGACGACCAGGTAGCCGTTTATGACGCCGATGATGCCGCCGACAGCAAGGGCAATAAACAGCGAAACCGGAACCATCAGCCATTCCGGATGCAATTGGACGCCAAGGCCGATACCCGCCGAGCAGAACAGGATGCCGACCGCCATGGCGCCGAGCGCCGCCACGGATTCGACGGACAGGTCCATGTGGCCGGTGATGATGACCAGCGCCAGGCCGATCGACATGACGCCAAGCACGCTCGACGCCTCTATGATGTTGGCGAAGATGCCGAGCTGGAAATAGTTCGGAATGGAGATGGAGAAGACCACCAGCACGAAGACCAGCATGAACCAGACGAGGTTGTCGAGGACGAACTCGAGGGCGTGGCGCGTGCGGGGCTTCATGTGCTGATCCGTCTAGCGCATCGATTCTCGGAAAGGATCATGCGCGGATTGAAAATTGCTGCAGCTTCCCTTGCGCGTCCGTTCGACGCGCCGGTTGAGCTTCGGGCCAGCGTGGCCCGAAGCCCTAGGCGACTTTGCTATTCGACCGGCTTCACGGTGCCCGAGGGCGGCTTCAGATTGCCCCAGAAGGCCGGGTTGTCGACGTTTTCCTTGGTGATCGCAGCGCCGGGGATCTTGATGTTCGGTCCCCAGGCTTCAATGGTCACGGTCGACTTCAGGCCGAGCACGTCGTATTCGCCCGGCTTGATCTCCTGCTTGTTGACGACCTTGTCCATGAACATGGCGACGGCGGCGGCCTGAGCGTAGAGCGGCTGCTCGACTTCGACGTTGAGCCAACCCTTGCGGATCAGGTCGAGACCGACCGGCGCACCGTTCGAGCTCATCAGCATGACGTCGCCCGGCTTCTTGCCGGCGGCCTCGAGCGAGGCGACGGCAGCGACCGAGAGGTGCGCCGCATGGCTGAAGATCAGGTCGATATCAGGGTTGGCGAGCATCTGGTCGTTGACGATGGTCCCGGCTGCATCCGCCGCCCATTGCATGGCCGGAACCGAGATGATTTTGACGTCCGGGAACGCCTTCATCTTCTCCTCGAAACCCTTCTGGATGTCGAGCGTGTAGGGGTCGCCAGGATCGCCAAGCACCTGGAGGATCTTGCCTTTCACCGATCCGTGCTTCGCCTTCAAGAGCTTCTCGGCCTGATCGGCGGCAATCTGGCCGATCTCGACCGTTCCCGCCACCGACGTGAAGTCGGACGGTGTCGAGGTGATCTGGCGATCGAACTCGACCACCGGGATGCCGGCGGCGCGGGCGGCCTCGATAGACGGCTTCAACGCATTGAAATCGACGGCAGCGAGAATGATCGCCGACGGCTTGAGCGCGATAACGTCGTTCATTTGCGATTGCTGAGCGTCGGTCTTGTTATCGGCGTTCAGCGTCTTCATCTCGTAGCCGACCTGCTTCAGGAACATCTCCAGAGCGCTCACCGAGCCGGTCTGGAATTCGTCGAGCAATGTCGGCACCAGGTAGTAGACGGTGCCCTTGGACTGGGCGAATGCCGGCGTGAGCGTGGCAAAGGCCAGTGCCAGGATACCGAAGACAGCAAGAAGTATTTTCTTCATGTCGTTCGCTCCTTTTGCGCCGGACCCCTCGTTTGTCCCTCAGCCTGCCGGTCCGGCACCGGCGAGCGTCTCTCCGGTGATCATTTTGATCACCGCGTCGGGACTTGTCTTGTTGCGCGCGACATCGCCCGCCACGACACCTTGCCGGATCACCACGATCCGGTCGGCGACCTGGAAGGCCTGCTGCATGATATGGGTGATGATGACGACGCCGATACCTTGGCTCGCCACCTGGCGGATCATGTCGAGACCGCGCCGCGTCTGCTCGACACCGAGTGCTGCGAACGGCTCGTCGAGAAGCACGAGCTTGCCGCCAAAATGCACGAACCGGTTGAGCTCGATGGCCTGCCGCTGGCCGCCCGAGAGGTGCTCGACATTGGTTCTGAGCGAAGGGATGCGCGTGCCGGCGCTGGCCAGCGCCTTTTCGACCACCTGCTCCATGGCGGGTTCATCGAGCACGGGAACGCCAAGAAATTTCCTGGTGATCTCGCGGCCCATGAAGAAATTGGCCACCACGTCGACATTGGTGCAAAGCGAGAGGTCCTGGTAGACGGTCTCGATCCCCGCGGCCTTGGCCTCGGCGGGAGATTTGGCCAGGAATTCCTTTCCCTCGAACAGCATGTGACCGGAGGTCGGCTCCAGGCCGCCGGCGATGATCTTGACCAGTGTCGATTTGCCGGCGCCATTGTCGCCCAGAAGCGCCACCACCTCGCCCTTGCCGATCGAGAAGCTGATGCCCTTGAGCGCTTCGATCGCGCCATAGTTCTTGGCGACGTTGTCGAGCACCAGCAGAGGTTCACTCATGCCAGGCTGAGCTCCGCTCATGCCGCGATCCCCTTGCCTTGCAGGATATCTCGCCCGCGTTCGCGCTCGGCGGTGAATATCTGGCCGAAGCGTGGCGAAAGCACCCCTGAGACGGCAAGCGCTGCGGCCCCGCGCAGCACCGCATGCTGGCCGCCGCGCGCGACGGTGACACGGGGCGCCGTACGGTCCTTTCGCGCCGAGATCGAGTTGGGAAGGTTCGCAACCGAACCGGCCAGCCGTTCAAGCAGATCGGTGGACGCCAGTCCGCCGAGGATGATGGTTTCGGGATCGAACAGGTTCTCGATGATGGTGATGGCGTTGCGGAAGATCGGCCCGACTTCGCTTACCCAATCGGCGTCGCTGATGTTCCGGCGCCGCAGCGCCTCGAGCGAGAGGTATCTTTCGAGGCAGCCACGATTGCCGCAGGGGCACGGCTCGCCACCAGGCACGACAGGGATGTGCCCGATTTCGCCGGCATTTCCCCAGGCGCCGCGCAACGCGCTTCCGTCATGCACCATGACGCCGCCAAGACCGACACCGAAATAGAGATAGTAATATTCGGAATACCCCGTCCCGAGGCCATACAGGCGCTCGCCCATTGCCGCGGCCGCCATGTCGGTCTCAAAAAACGCGGGCAGCCCGGTCGAGGCCTCCAGCCGCTCCCGAAGCGCCACGTCCTTCCAGCCGGTCATCGTCGTCGGGCCGATAAAGCTCATCGACTCCACCCCGAAAGGGCCGGGCAGCGCCATGCCGATGCCGAGAACGCGACCGCCCGGCCGCAGTCCGGTCAATTCAAGAACCATCGTGCCGATCAGATGGAAGGCATGATCGGGCGTTGCGTTGGGGGCCTCGCGGTAGGCGCTCTCGATCACGTCTCCGCTCAAATTGATCAGCGCCGCATTGATACCCAGCGGGGTGACATGGATGCCGACGGCATAGCCACCCTCCGGGTTGATCCGCAGGGTCGCCGGGGGCAGCCCGCGCCCCCGCGGCTCTTCGCGCATGGACAGAACGTAGCCGTGTTCTTCCAACTCGCGAACGATGGTCGATACCGTTTGCACGGTGAGCCCGACCCGCCGGGCAATATCGCCGCGGGCGATCGGACCGTGAAGGCGGATGGACTCGAGGACGATGCGCCTGTTGTAAGGCCTCCCGAATTCCTGATTGGTCCCCCGCAGTGCCATGTCTTGCATCCCTAGGAGACATTGAGGTTCGCACCGAATATTTATTCAGTCAAATGGAATTCAAAAAGAATTTCGCGCGCGATCCCGGCTAAGTCGCATTCCTTCGCGCCCCCCTCTGTCCTGCCAGCGTCAAAAAAGGCCCTGCACCGACGTAGCGCTCGCAGCCGACAGGCCGGCGACTAAAGATACTGCGCGACCTTCTTGCCGACCCTCAGGAAGCGCAGCGGGTCGAGGGCTTCGCCATTGTGGCGGATCTCGTAATGCAGATGCGGGCCGGTCGAGCGGCCGCTGCTGCCGGTCTTGCCGATGACGTCGCCGGCGTTGAGCCTCTCGCCGACGGTCACGTCGATTTTGCTGAGATGCCCATAGCGCGTCGCAAAGCCGTTGCCATGGTCGACCTCGACCATGCGGCCATAGCCGCCGTTCCAGCCGGCCTTGACGACGACGCCGGGCGCCGTGACCTTGGCGGGCATTCCGGTCGGCGCCCTGAAATCCATCCCCGAATGCAGCGCGGCGGTGCCGAGGAGCGGGTCGGTGCGCACGCCGAACGGGCTGGTGACCGAGCGACCCGGGGCGGGATTGGCGAGCGGCAGCCGTCGCGCCCCTGTCTTGAGCCGGTCGAGTGCGTCCAACGCCTCGTCGAGTTCTCTAACCTTGCTGTCGAACGTCATCGAACTGTCGAGCGGTATCAGCGGACCGCCGGCATCGCTCTTGCCGAAATCGCTGTCGACCGGCAGGCCAGCAGCCTCGAGCGCCTGAGAAATTGCATCGGCGTTTCTGTAGGCGTTGTCGGCAAGCGTGGTGATGCGGGTGAGCTGCTGGCTCTCTATCGCCTTGAGCGACTCGTTGATCGATACGAACAGTCTGTCGGCACGATCGGCCGCCGTGTCGCTCGGCAGCGGATCGGAGCGGGTCGACCACAAGGAGAATGGCCTGGTGTCGCCGGCGCCAAGGTTGGCGCCGACGCCGGCAACCGAATAGGCCTGCGGCTCGGCGTCGGTCACGTCGGCGCGTTTATCGGACTTCGCCGACGCAGCAGTGGCTGCGGCAGGTGGCGTTCCAACGTCGCTCTCGCTGCGTTCGAGGAGAGGGCCGAGGCGGCCATGGCGCAGGCTGAGCTGGGTCTGTCGTTCCAGCAGTTCGCCAACCTTGGTTTCCATGAGCTGCTGGTCGAGAAACTGGCGGCTGGTGATCCGGTCGACCTGGGCGCGTAGTGCCGAGATGCGGTCCTCATAGGCCTGCTGCATGCGCGCCTGCCGTGCCGTGGTCGCGCCGATCAGATCGTCGCGCAGCACGAGATAGGAGGTCGCCAGCAGATAGCCTATCGCCATCGCCGCCAGCGCGGAGCCGCAAAATGCGGCAATCCATGGCCGTATGGTGAAATGCCTTATCTCGTTGCCCCGGGCGATAATGACCGTGTGGGGCTCCTTGCGCCTGCCAAAGACCGTTGACTGACCGGCTACGTTCACGGGACCAAGCTTTCGTTACGACACCAACGACAAGCCTGATTACACATCATTAAGGTTAACGGTCGGTTGCTATCGCCGAGCTTCTTGCAGCCCATGGGTTGCAGCCGGATTGGTGTGAGGGCCTGAGGTGCAGGCTTCGGCGCGTGATGCTCACATGGGGTTATCAGGCCACAGCCGGCGTTGCCGTCAAAGCGCGCGCACGGCCTCCAGCACCGCCTCGGCATGGCCTTTGACGCGAACGTTTCGCCAGATCCTGGCAATCCGTCCGTCGCCGCCGATCAGGAACGTTGCACGCTCGACGCCCATATAGCGGCGGCCATAGAGCTTCTTCTCGACCCACAGATGATAGGCTTCGATCACCTTGCGCTCCTCGTCGGCGACGAGATCGACGGCGAGGCCGTATTTCGATTTGAACTTGTCGTGCTTCCGGACGCTGTCCGGCGACAGGCCGATGACGGCGGCGCCGAGCTTTTCGAATTCCGGCTTGAGCTGCGAAAAGCCGATCGCCTCATTGGTACAGCCGATGGTGTCGTCCTGCGGATAGAAGTAAAGCACGACCGGCTTTCCGAGGAAGGCCGCGAGGCTGAGCGATCCGCCGCCGTCGCGGGGAAGGTCGAACTGCGGCGCCAGATCGCCGACGTCGAGATCAGCCATATCGATGCCCTTGTTTGTGGTTACGCGCCAAGCCGCATCGATATAATGTGAAACTGGGATTCGTCCACCGGTCGAGTTCGTTCAACGGAAAATTGCGTGGATCAGGAGCAGCCGCAGCACGAGAAGATCAGATTCAGGCGTGATGAGATCACCGACCTGGGTGCCTTCCCGTCCGCGTGCCGCGTACCGCCGCTCGGCCAGGCGTCGATCGGCCGCGGCGTTCGTATTCTTGCGCGGCTGTTTGCCGGCCTGGTGGTGCTTGTGCTGTTGGCCGCCGCCGCTGTGTATGCGATCGGCATGTCCGGTTTCGGCACCGAGCGGCTGCGGGCCGAAGCGGAAACGGCCATCGAGAAATTGGCGGGCGTCGACGTCGATGTTGCGGTCGGGCCGGCCAGTCTCACGCTCGACGGATCGAGCTTCATCGCGCTGCAGGTCAGCGACGTCAACCTCAAGACCGCCGACGGCAAGCCGATGGCTGACGCCGGGCGGGTTCGCTTCGGCATAAGGCTGATACCGCTGCTTTCGGGCGAGGTGAGGCTTACCAGCGCCAGGATTTCCGATGCGCGCATCGTGATGGCGGCGATGCCGTCGGGTGGCGACTGGACGGCGGCGCTGCGCAATGAAGACGGCCTCATGGATCCGGAAAGACTGGCCGGCACGGTGTTTGCCAACATCAACCACGCGCTCGATGCGGTGCGGGAGGATTCGATGCGCCAGATCGACCTCCGCAATGTCGACCTCGTTCTGCCCGAGGCTGGGTCGGTCAATCTGGTCAGGATCACTGACGCCACCGTTGCGCAGTCGGGGCCGGGCGGCATGGAGTTCTCATCCAACGCGGATGTCGACGGCAGGGCGCTCACCATCGCTGCCTCAGCCACCCGCGATACGACGACACAGCGCGTGACGGCGTTAGACGCCAGCGTCGGGATAGCGCAGGCCGTCGAGGCTGCGGCAGCGCCAGGCGGGACGTTGGGCGCGATTGCCGTGAAGCTCGCGGGATCGGAAGCATCCGGCGATATCGCGTCGCGGCTGACTGCCTCGTTGTCGTTCGCGGGTTCCGTGCTCGATTTTGGGTCGCGTGGCTCGCTTCCAGCAGACGTCGATCTCGATGCCACACTTGTCGCCGGCGCCAACAAGATCCAGGTGGACCGGCTGCAAGTGAGGACCGGTCGCTCGACCTTCGATTTCGCCGGTTCGATCGGGCCGAAGCCGGCGACAGGAACAGCGGGCGAGGAGCCGTCCTATCGCTACGACCTGACCAGCGACCATTCGACGCTGGCGCCTTCGGAATCCTCCGAACCTGCGCTCGATTTCGTCGCCCGCGTCGCCGGCGTCTACCAGACCAGGAGCCACAAGCTCGTGGCCGAGCAGATCGGGATCAGGTCCGGGGCCGCAAGCGAGGCTCTGGGCACGGCTTCGGTCGAATTCGCTAGGGGAAAGGTGCCGGGCATCTCTGTTGCCTTCAACGTCCACGACATGCCGGTCTCGCACGTCAAGCAGTTCTGGCCCTGGTTTTCCGCGCGAAACGCTCGCCTTTGGGTACTGAAGAACCTGTTCGGCGGCCGTGTCGTCGATGGAAGCCTGCAGTTCCAGGTCGTGCCCGGGCGTCTTGGCAACGGGATCCCGCTTTCATCAGATGAAGTGTTCGGCCGGTTCCAGATCGAAGGATCGCGCTTCGATACGGCCGGCCACATCCCGCCGATTCGCGATGCCGTCGGCGTCGCCGAATTCCACGGCAACGACGTCGACATCGCCTTGTCCTCGGGCAACGTCTATATGGCCAGCGGCCGCACGGTGGCGGCAAGCAACGGCACGATGACGATCAAGGCGGCGAACCGCCCGCCGGTGATCGGCGCGCTCGATATCGACGTCGCCGGGGAAGCGTCCGCGATCGCCGAACTCGCCTCCTACGATCCGATCAATGCCATGCGCCATGTCGGCCTGCTGCCGGAAGACCTGTCGGGCACGGTGACCGGCCACGTCAAGGCGGATATTCCGCTGCAGTCAGGCGTCGACAGGTCGAAACTCGATTGGCTGGTGACGCTCGACTACAAAGACCTGTCGCTGGGCAAGCCGTTCGAAGACCAGACGGTGACGGACGCCGATGGTTCGATCACGGTCGAACCCGAGAAGGCCGTGATATCAGCCAAGGCGCTGCTCAACGGCATTCCAGCCGAACTCGACCTGATCGAACCGCTCAGGGATGGCGGACCGCCACGCAGCCGGAAAGTGGCGCTGATGCTCGACGACAAGATACGTGCCGCCGCCATGCCTGGCCTGTCGGAGCTGCTTTCCGGAACCGTCAAGGTTGAGATCGACAAGAGCGGCACGGGCAATCAGACTGTTTCGGCGGACCTGACCAATGCCAGGCTGGACATTCCCTGGGCGGGCTGGAGCAAGGGGCCCGGCATTTCAGCCAATGTCACATTTGCCATGGCCAAGTCTGGCGACACCACGACGCTGTCCGACTTCGACCTGAATGGAAAGACTTTTTCGATCGACGGCGGCGTGGTGCTGGTCAACGGCGCCCTGTCCTCGGCGCGGTTCAGCAACGTCAAGTTGAACCGGGGAGACGATGTTGCCGTTTCGGTGAAACGATCGGGCAAGGGCTACGCGATCGACATCAGCGGCAGCGCGCTGGACGCGCGCTCGCTGATCAAGCAATTCACGTCCGATGTCGACACCGCCACCAAGGCCACGGGTTCCGACGCGATTTCGGTCAGCGCCGATGTCAATTCCCTGACCGGCTTCCACAACGAGACGCTGTCGAACCTGAAGCTCGACTACAGCGCCGCCGGCACCAGGGTGAACGGGCTCAAGGTAAGCGCCACGGCAAGTTCGGGTGCTGCCATAAGCATCAGCAATAGGACCGGCGCCGGCAGGCGCGCCCTCAATGTGACGTCGGCCGATGCCGGCGCCATCCTGCGGTTCCTAAACATCTACGAGCATATGGAGGGCGGTTCGATCACGCTGGCGCTCGCCGGGGCGAGCGATGGGCCGATGAAGGGCCAGGTCGACTCGCACAACTTCTTCGTAGTCAACGAGCCGAAACTCGCCTCGCTCGTATCGACGACGCCTGCGGGCGACAGCCGCAGCCTCAACGATGCTGTCAAAGCCAATATCGATACGTCGAGAGTGAAGTTCGAGCGCGGCTTTTCCGAAATCGAAAAGGGCGCCGGCTATCTGAAGCTGGCCAATGGCGTGCTGCGCGGCCCGCGTATCGGCACTACCTTCCAGGGCACGCTCTACGACCAGAACAACAAAATGGACATGACCGGCACCTTCATGCCGGTCTATGGCATCAACCGCATCTTCGGCGAACTGCCACTGTTCGGCGTGCTGCTCGGCAATGGCCGCGATCGCGGCCTGATCGGCGTGACTTACCGGCTAAGGGGTGATGCCAACAAGCCGAAGCTGGACGTCAATCCGCTGTCGGTGATCGCGCCCGGAATTTTCAGGTCGATCTTTGAGTATCGGTAAGGTCAAAACCCAATCACTGAGAGCGACCGAGTCTTGACCCTAAGTGGATCGCCCCCGCTGAATTCACGCCCACGACCCTAAGCCGCCCGTCGTTCGGTCATGCCACAAGGTCCGCATCGGGTGGGGGCTGGTCTTTTTTGCCTGCCCCCGATTGGATCTGGTTCGTAGTTACGGGCTTGGCTACAGGTGGGCAATACCGGCTTTCAGCAGTCCTTCGCGGACGTGCTGCACATCAGACTCCTGGGCATAGTGCAGGGTGGCGATAAATGAATCGAGGTCGAATTGGGGATCGAGCGTTCTGATCTTGCCTAGATGCGCCGCGGCCGCGATTTCGTCGCCGAGCCAGCCGTAGCAGGCAGCGGCGAAAGCGTGCTGAACCGAGTCCATGGTTGACAGATGCATGAAAGCTTCGATCGCCTCGCCATACTGGCGCGCGGCGAAATGCGCCTTTCCCAGATGGCTCCAGAACCTCTCCGGGTGGTGCGGGTTCAACTGCATTGCCTTGCGGATCCATTCAATTCCCTCTTCCGGCCTCCCAAGCCACGTCAATAACTCGCCTTGCTGCACCACCACGAGGTCGTAATTGGGATTGAGGGCGAGGGCGCGCTCTTGATGGTAGCGCGCTGTGGTCAGCTCATTGTTGTTCACGTTCACTGCGGCGAGGATGCGGTGGACATCGGCATCGTTGTCGTCCAGCGCCAGCGCCCTGTCCAGCGCTGCCATGATGTCGTTCCAGACGGCATCCCTGTCTTCGCACCAGTTATGGACCCAGGCCTGGCCAAGAATGCAGGCCCGCCAGGCATGGGCATGGGCATAATCGGGGTCGAGCGCAACGGCCCTGCCTATCAAGGTTTGCGCGCGTTCATTATCCGCAATCGTGCTTCGGTGATGCAGCACCTTGGCAGCAAGCACACATTCATACGCGGCCATGTTTGCAGGTTTCGCCCGCGCGAGCTGGTCCCGCTGAGCCGCCTCGACACGACCGGGCAGCGTGGCTGCGATCGCCGCGGTCACCTCATCCTGAATCGCGAATATGTCGTCCAGCTTCCGGTCATATTTGTCTGCCCAAATATGAGCGTCATTCGCCGTGTCGATGAGCTGAACCGTCACGCGCACCCTGTCGCCGATCTTGCGGACGCTTCCCTCCACCAGGTATTGGACGTCGAGTTTCTCGGCCACCTCGCGCACATTCACAGCGCGGTTCTTGTAGACGAAGCTGGAATTGCGCGAGATAACGAATAGCTCATGGTGGCGGGACAGTTCGGTGATGATGTCCTCGGTCAGTCCGTCCGCGAAAAATTCCTGCTCGGGGTCGCCGCTCATGTTGTTGAATGGCAGCACCACTATCGAAGGTTTCGAGATGGATCGCTTTGCCTCGACTTCTGGCAGGACATGACTGTCAAACCCAATGCGATAGAGGCGAACCGGGCGGCTGATGTTCTTTAACGTCTTCTCGCCCAGGTCCTCCATGGCAATTTCGAGACGGTCGGCAATTTGGGTCGCCACCGCTGCGGTCACGCAGATACCGCCGACGTCGGCGAGTTGCTCGATGCGCGAGGCAATATTGACGCCGTCGCCGAAAATGTCCTCATCGTCGAAAATGATGTCGCCGAGATTTATGCCGATCCTGAATTCGATACGCCGTTCTTGCGGCACATCCGAATTGCGCCGTTTCATGCGCTGTTGGATTTCCACGGCGCATTTCACGGCATCGGTCACGCTCTGGAACTCAACGAGCATGCCGTCTCCGGTGGTCTTGATGATCCGGCCCTTGTTCTTCGCGATGGCGGGATCGACCAGTTCTATGCGATGGGTCCGAAGGCGTGCGAGCGTGCCGGATTCGTCGGCCTCCATTAGCCGACTGTAGCCCGCCATATCGGCAGCCAGAATTGCGGCTAGTCTCTGTTCCATCGCTTGAACCAAAAACCAAGCCTATCCTTCCTGGGCTGCCAAATCCAGCAATTTGGGCTTATGGCTGAAACAAGAAGTCTTCCTACCGCAGCAGCAAGAAAGGGCGGATCAGAACCTTCCGCCTTCCGCCAGGTGGCTGCGAACTCGATCGCATCAATGGCGGGAGACGCCCCGATCCGCGCGGCGTCAGACCGGAAACGTCCGATATGAACACGAGTTGGGACCATAGTGGCTGCACTCGCTGACGTCTGCAAATGGCGCTACCTTCCTGTTCGAGAAACCGGAAGGATTGACCCATTCCAGTCGTACTCGACACGCGTCTTGAGCGCCCGCTTTGCGCCTCAATGTCGGCCATCGGGTCAAACTTTGCCTCCGCGCGGAAGCAGACATTGGGAGTGACCATGCTGGAGGTCGCAGTTGCGCCACTTTTCCCGACATGACGGAATGAGTTGCAGAGTGCGCGACTGCCCGATGGTAATGATGCTGGAAGGCAACACAACCACCTGGGCTTGGCATGCGGCGCGTCCACACGGTTGACCTGTTGGATCGGCGCAGGGGTCGGACTATACTGTCCGGCCATGGGAGGTGCTGCCATGGCTCAGTTGCTTGGACGGTTGCGGTCGATCCTGGTCTTTGCGGCGGTCATTGTGTTCGCCTGCGGCGGAGTCGGTTTCGCGCAAGCTGGAACGCCAAAAGGGGATTGGGTTGGCCTCTTCGGCTGCAGTAGCGCCCCAACCTACCTGCGCATGCGGGTCGCCGCCGATGGCGCCGTTGACCTTCTCGCGCAGAACGAACGCCTATCGTATCAGGCAGCGGAGATCACCGCGCAGGGCTTCGAAGCCGCCTTGCCCCAGTCCAGCAAGCGCCGGCGAAACATGCCCACCGGCGTTTCTGCACGTCTCGATCAAGAGCACGACCTGCTGACCGGAACGCTCCCGGGTTGGGGCGATACCCTACACAACTGCACCCACTTCGTCCTGGTGCGGAGGCCAGCCATCTCCCGGCCGGATAATCCGGATGGGCTGTTGTTTGTCCCACCATAGCAGCTCCAGGTTGAGCAGTGTCGTAGCTATGGCAACTGGCTGTTGAGCCGCGAAGCCACCGAGGTCAGGCTGCCGGAGCTGCGCTTCAGCCTATCTCCGTTGCTGCTGGAGCCCGATGAGATGTGGCGAGTGCTCGGCCAGGACCTCGGTGGCTGGACGGACGAGCATGCCAAGCGGCAGATGGCACTGGCAACCACCTGCCGAAACCTCCTGGGCAGGCAGCGTGACGCCGAAACCAAGGAATTAGCCAAGACCGTGCAGCGCACGCAGAAAACGACTGGCGGGTGGCTGCTTGCCCCTCTCGGCGAGTCGCAGGAGAAGCGCATCGCGTCGTGGACCATCGCCGCGGTCTTCACCCGACTTGATGCCATTGAGGCTCTGGATAAGACGCTCGCCGAGGCCAACGCTGGGCGGTTCGATCCGCCTCCTCCACCCGATGGCTCCCGGCATCTCTATGGGTACTACGAGTGTGAGGGCGGGCCGGTATTCCTGAAGCTCGCCATCAATGCGGATGGGACGTCAGGACGGATGGAGTTCGGCAGTTCCATGGTGCGGTACTATCCGGCAGGCATCCTCGAGGTAACTCCCGTGTCGCTGGACGCAGACGGGCTGCGCATCGATCCGTCCGCCTGGGTGCTGCAACCCACGATGGAAGGGCGCACGCCGATTACACTTGAGGGACGACTGGATGCCTCCACGGGAGAGTATTCAGGTCAGGTTCTTGGGGTACAGGGTTGTACGAGCTTCGCACTCGAGCCCGAACCGCCGAAGCCGAACCGTACGCAGAACTTCGATGGCCTGCTGTTCCATGTCCGCAGCCAGCGCGACCACGACCTCGATGCGCCCCGTTGCCGGACCTATGCCGAATGGCTGGCCGAGCAAACCCTGCTCCAGTTCGGCGCCGTCAGGGCCCTCTCGAGCGCCATCACCGACGTGGACGGCATGCTCCGGGTGCTGGGCAAAGCCCCTGAACACTTCCGGCCGGGCGACAGCATGACTATCAACACCCTGGCACAGATCTGCCGCCATATGCTGACGGAGAGCATGGACGCTGCCGATCGGACATTGGCCTCCAAGGTCCAGGACTGGGTGCCTTCACCCCTCCGGGCTTCGCTGAATAGTGCGGGCGGCTATGAGGACTGGCTGATCGCCGAGCAGGTACCGCTTGTCACGAGGAAGCAGCAGCAAGCTGTGGACGACAAGCTCGCGGAGATCGCGGCACTTCCGGCACAGCCACAGAGCCTGGAGCTTGCGGATCGCGAGCGCGAGCAGACCCTGCGCAACACGGAAGGCTGGCTTCGGTTGCTGAGTCCCCCCGATCGTAAGCAATTCGAGGCACAGCTTCTCGACGCTCGGCGAGGGCTTGAATTGCGCATCGCCGAAGGCATGACCAGGAATTTCGCTTCCCTGCCATCGACGTACGAGGCGTTCGAGCAGCTGGACGGCATGCTCCGTGAGCATCAGCAGGCGCTCCAGCCCTATCAAGCCAGAGCCGGCGCCGCAGCACTTCAGGACGCGTACGAGGCCGCCGCTGCCGAACGTGCGGGACTGCTGTGGCCGGGCTTTCTCGACGAGGCTGAGGCGACGCTCTCCGACAATGCTGACGCCGGCTATGAAGCTTTCGGACACCTCGCCCGTTTCGACGACATCGGCGACCGGCTCCAGCGGCATGCGAGACCGATGGATGACCTGTCGCAAAGGCACACCGCATACCGCGATCGCTCCCGCGCCCTGTCGCTCGACATGGTGCGTCGCTCCGAAGCGAGGCTGAGCGAATGGGTCGAGCAACTGCCTCCGTCCGTCGCTGGCAGGGATGCGCTTGCCGCGTTTACGCGCAAAACGTTTGAAGCCGATGCAGTTCCAGCAGAGCTCAGTCGCCTAAGAACTGCCGTCGAGGCGTACCGCGAACGGGAAAACCCATTGAACCTGTCGCGCCCGGACATCACCCAGGCCTTGCTCGACCGGCAATGGCAGGATGTGGCCTGGCAGGGCTTTGACGACATGGCCTACTACCAGACGACGCTGGAACGCATCAAAGATCAGTGCCCTGGAGTCGTACCCCAAGGTGGAGGCTCGGGGGACGCCACGTCGATCGTGGGCTTCTTCACTCGCATGGCGCAGGTTTCGACCGCGCGGGCGATGAGTGGGGAGGCCGACAATCAGGAGGATGCCGAGCGGGCAGTGCTCTTTGGGCTCAACGCGATCTTGAACAGGCCGGGCTGCGTCGTCGACCAATGGGGCAATGTCGTCGGGGTATGCACAACCGAGGAGGAGTTCAATGGTGCCCAGCAGGCGATCATGACTTCCTCAGCCGCCATCTCGGATGTCGGCATGTTGCTCGCTGATGGCTGCGAAGGCCAACCGGCGATCCTGATGCGCAACTTGGCGGACTTTGCTGCCTTGGGGGGTTCGATACCTGCAGGCGAGCCGATTGCCACACCGCAGGACTACGTCGCGGCTTTCAAGTAGTGATCGAGAATCCGCTCTGCCATGCTGGTGCCCGACAAGGGAGGTTCCGCTCTCCCGTTGGCTTCCGAGCGCGACTAGTTAGGCGCGTTGATTTGGGCTTCAATTTTCCTTGGCTCGTGGGTACCCCTCGAACCGTGCGATTGTATTTTACGTGCAAAGGCTATCCGTCCGCTTCGTGCCCCAAACTCGGTCGTTGGGGGGGTACTTTCGCTGCTTCTGAAAGCCGACATTCCAAACGGGTCACGCTTGCCGACGTGTTTTGACCCAACGGCGACATTTGTCTGGACCGTCGGTAGGTCTCGTCAGGGTGGAAACCGGAGTTCGACGCGAGCCTAACACAGAGCTCGCCGGCTGTTCACGGCTGCTCTACGCGCTCAGTCCTCGGACAAGCCGGCCAGAGAACTATCCTTCCAGAAGCGACGCGGGATCAAGGGACGTCGCCTGGCCGGACGTGACGCGCAGGAGAGGGCATCTTTGCAACCGCGACGATCACTCCGGCACGCCGGAGATGCCCAGCGCCTCGACGTAACTCTCGGCGAACACCTTGTCCCGCCACGGGTTGATCTGTCTCTGCAGGGTGAGCGTGTAGGTCGGGAATGCCTCCATCAGCCGCCGCGCCGCCGCCTGCGCCTCGTCCAGCCGGTTGAGTTTGACCAGCGCCATGATCACCACCCGGTGCGAGGAGCCGTAGTTCGGCATCTCGTGCAGCGCGCGTTCTCCCCATGCCAGCGCTTCTTCGTAGCGCTCGAGCATCAGGTAGCTCATCCCGATGCCGGAGAGCGCGATGCCCTTCTCGGGGTCGACCGGGCTCAGCCGCATTGCCCTGTGAAAGTGCTCGATCGCGACGAGCGGGCGGCTGGAATGTGCGTTCACCCAGCCGCTGCCCGTATGGCCCTGCGCCGAATTGGGGTTGAGCAGCAGGGATCGTTCAATCGTGCCCAGCGCCATCTCGTAGTCCTTCGCGCTGTAGGCGATCACCTGCGCGGCGAAGCGTAGGCTCGTGGGGTCGTCGCGCGCTTCCGCCAGTACCTCGCGCGCCATGCGCGCGGCGACTCGGATATCGTCGGGCTCGTGCCAGCACTGGCTCACGGATAGGCTGCGGATATAGGCGCCGAGTGCCTTCGCCAAGTTGAAGCTAGGGTCGATGCTGAGCGCCTCGTTGGTGAGCCGGCGCACGTCGGCAAAGCCTTCGCGCGTCATGCTGTAGAAGCGCGGCAGCGCGCGAAGGTAGAGGTCGTAGGCGCTGATGTAGTCGGTCGGCTTCATGCGCGCCTGCTTGATCTCCTCCAGCCGGATACTCGGCTCGACGGCGCCGACGACGCTCTCGGTCACCTTGTCCTGCAGGTCGAAGATGTCGCTTACGTCGCCCTCGAAGCGGTCGGCCCAGACATGGTGTCCGCTGATCGCGTCCACCAACTGCCCACTGATGCGCACCCGCGATCCTGCTCTGCGGATGCTGCCTTCGAGCACGTAGCGGACGCCCAGTTCGCGCCCGACCTGGCGCAGGTCCACCGCCCGGCCCTTGTAGGTGAAGGACGAGTTGCGGGCGATCACGAAGAAGGAGTTCACCCGGCTCAATCCCGTGATGATGTCCTCCACCAGCCCGTCGGCGAAGTATTCCTGGTCGGGATCGCCGCTCATGTTGGTGAAAGGCAGAACCGCGATCGAGGGTTTCTCCGGGAGGGGAGGCAGTGCAGCCACCGAGGCGCTGGCGTCGGTCTCGACGCGGTAGGCGCGCACAGGCCGCTCGATGTTCTTGAGGCGCAGGGCGCCGAGCGGCGTGAAGCCGCAGTCGAGCTTGCCCTGAAGGTGGTCGTAGGCGGTGCCCGAGACGACCACGGTGCCGGGGTCGGCGATGCTTTCGAGGCGGGCGGCGATGTTGACCCCGTCGCCGTAGAGGTCGCCGTCCTCCTCGCAGACCACGTCGCCGAGATTGACGCCGATGCGGAAGCGAATCCGCTCTTCCTCAGGCGTCTCCGCCTCGTGTTCTGCCAGGGCCTGCTGGATCGCCATCGCCGAGGTCACCGCGTTAACGACGCTCGCGAACTCGCACAGCATGCCGTCGCCGGTGAGCTTGACGATCCGACCCTGGTGCTCGGAGACCAGCGGTTCGAGGAGGTCCTTGCGGTAGATCTTCAGCCGCTCGAGCGTGCCGCGCTCGTCGCGCTCCGTCAGGCGCGAATAGCCGACCACGTCGCAAGCCAGGATCGCTGCGAGGCGGCGCTGCGTGGTCATTGCACCGCTCAGCCAGGCGCCTGCACGCGGGCCGCCCCGCGTCCATGTCCTGCCAACTTCCGGACGCCCTACGTGCATGGTATCCATCTCTCCCAGTCGCCGCCCGTCGCCGATACAGAACGCAGAACGCAGCTTGACCTTGCCTTCACGAGACTTCGCTATCCCCGCTTGCGAGGCGTGGAGCGTTCCAGTCGCCGCGCTAACAGCCAACCGACGACACGCACGCAGCCTCTGGGGACGCTGACCACTCCCAGAAGGCCGGAGATATTTCCTGCTCTGTGTAACCGGTTGACGCCACCGTGGCGGTGCTTTTGTCACCGCGATGTAACAGCGAGATGCCCTACGAACGCCCGCATCGGGCATCACACCAGACGTTCGCGCTTAGAGGTGCTGAGGTCGGCAAGTGGCGCATCCTTCAGCAAACCGTAAAGATTGACCCTTACGGCCACATCGATCAGATCAAGCTCAAGAGGCGGGGTTTCGGGTAGGGTGGAGAACCACCGCAGCACTCCCGCTGCCCCGCCGCAATAGCGCCTTGCCGGCTTCACACAACTTTACATTCGCCCGCAACGGCCGAAACATTGCGCTCCTAGTCTGGCCCAGTCGCGGCGGAGATGCCGCATTAGCGAAAGGACCAGCATCATGGAAACGAACCATCAGGAACCGGCCGGCCTCTCCGGCACCCCGCAGAAGAAGAGCTGGGGCAAGCGCATCGCCATAGGCGGCATTGCGATAGCGGCGCTTGCCGGCGTCGGCGTCGCCGGCGCGCTCAGCCAGGATTACGGGCGCATGCAGCGCTTCGGCATGGGCGAGAGCGACGGCGGTCCCGGCATGCACATGCAGGCCAATTTCCGCCACGGCATGGGGTTTGGCGGCCCAGGTTTCGGCGGCCATCACTTTGAGCGCATGCTCGATGAGGTCGACGCCACACCCGAGCAGGAAGACAAGCTGGAGGCGATCATGGACAAGCTCCACGACGATGTCCGCCCGATCATGCGCGGCTTCCGCGACACGCGAGACGATGTCGCCAAGCTGCTCGGCGCCGCAACCATCGACCGCGAGGCAGCGGAGAAGCTGCGAGCCGAGCGCATCGCGGCGGTCGACGAGGCCTCGCGCAAGCTGACGACGGCGCTGCTCGACGCCGCCGAGGTGCTGACGGCCGAGCAACGGGCGGAGCTGGTCGAACATTTCGAGGATCGCGGCTGGCACCGCCGCTGGTAAGCTCTGTACCGGCACAGTTTCGAATCGGAGCAAACAAACGAGCATGGCGGACCAGGTTCTCATCGTCGACGACGACAGGCGCCTGTCCGCCATGCTCGCGGAATATCTGACGGGCAACGGCTTTCGTGTGGGAGCGGCGGAGACGGCGGGTGCAGGCATTGCCGAGATCGCGCGGCGGTCGCCCGATGCTGTGATTCTCGACGTCATGCTGCCTGACATGGACGGCTTCGAGGCGCTCAAGCGCATCCGCGCGAACTTCGATGTGCCGGTTCTGATGCTGACGGCGCGAGGCGACGAGACCGACCGCATCGTGGGGTTGGAAATAGGCGCCGACGATTATCTGCCGAAGCCGTTCAATCCGCGCGAGTTGCTGGCGCGGCTGAAGGCAATCCTGCGCCGCCGCAACGCCGGCGCGAACGCCTCCCCGCGCATCCTCCGCTTCGGACGGCTGGAGATCGACCCTTCCTCGCGCTCGGCCCGCGTCGAAGGGCGCGACTGCCCGATGACCAGCTACCAGTTCGACCTGCTGGTGGCGCTCGCCGAAAATGCCGGGCGCACGCTGTCGCGCGAGCAGCTCATGGACATGGTCAAGGGCGAAGAACTGGAAGCGTTCGACCGGTCGATCGACGTGCATGTCTCGCGCATCCGCGCCGCGATCGAGACCGATCCGAGACATCCTCGCCGCATCCTTACGGTACGCGGCGCGGGCTATGTCTTTGCCCGTTTCCAGGACGGTGACAGATAAGCCATGCGCAGCAGCCTTTTCGTCAAGATCTATCTCACCGTGCTCGTCAGCCTCGCCGTAGTGGCGATCGCCAGCGCGATCTTCGTACGCATGGGCCAGGAACGCGAACATGCCGGCTGGAGTGGCCGGCGCGACGCCTTCATCGAGGCGATGCTGCCGGCAGACTCCGACCCCGCCTTGCTGCAGGCGACGGTCGAGCGGCTTTCGGCGGCCTTCGATGCCGACATCTCCGTCTACGGACCGCAGGGTCGGCTGCTTGCAGCGGCCGGTCGGCCGATCCCCCCGCAAGAGATCGGATCGCGGCGCAGGATGCGTCCCGGCGGGCATCACCTGCTGATCAGCCGGCAGCCGGACGGAAGGGTGATCGCGGCGCGGCTGAGAGTGCCGTTCGGCCCGGCCGGGCGCAGCCCACTTGCCTTTCTCGCGCTGATCGCCGCGGTGATAGGGCTTGCCGCCTTTCCGGTCGTGCGTCATCTTACACGCCGCCTTGAAGCATTGCGCCAGGGCGTGGATCGCTGGGGCAAAGGCGCCCTCGACACGCGCGTCGCAGTGAGGGGCAACGATGAGGTTGCGGCGGTGGCGGCGAGCTTCAACCGCGCCGCCGAGCAGATCGAGCGGCTGCTTGTCGCGCACCGCTCGCTCCTTGCCAATGCCAGTCACGAGTTGCGCTCGCCGCTTGCGCGCCTGCGCATGGCGATCGACCTCAACGCCGACGGACAGAGCGGCCCGATGCGCGACGAGATCGTGCGTGACCTCGCCGAACTCGATGCGCTGGTGGAGGAAATCCTGCTTGCCAGCAGGCTCGACCATATCGAGAAGCTGGAACGGGTGGAGCCGGTGGATCTGCTGGCGCTTACGGCCGAGGAAGGCGCGCGCTCCGGCGTCGACGTGTCGGGCGAACCCGGCATCGTGTCGGGCGACCCGACACTGCTCACGCGGCTGGTTCGCAATCTCATGCAGAACGCGCAGAGACATGGCAGCCCGCCGGTCAGCGCGCATGTGGGAACCGAAGGCGGCTCTGTGGTGCTCAAGGTGCGCGATCACGGACCGGGCCTGCCGGAAGGTACCAGCGAGCGCGTCTTCGAGCCGTTCTTCCGACCACAGGGCCGCAGCGAGATGGCCGGCGGCTGGGGCCTCGGACTGTCGCTGGTGCGCCAAATCGCCTTGCACCACGGCGCAACTGTGCACCACAAATCGCCGTCCGGCGGCGGCGCCTGCTTCGTCGTCACGTTTCCGGCAATATCCTTAGTACGGCGGGCGCATACCCTTGTGAAAGCAGCCCCCTCGGCGGGGCGGAAGGAAGGTATGATTAACGCACGAATTCCCGACGGCGAGATCATCGACGGAAGAGCCAGGGTTTCGCGCATCTGAGCGGTAACTCGCGAGGCCCTTCTTATGCGGTCGCTAGAGCGCCGGGTCCTTCGCCTACACAATATACGCGAAGCGTATGCGTCCGCGCACTTGCTCTCGAACATGCAAGTTTCCACCGCGTAAAAAGTTGGGGCCTATGGCCTATCACGTCGGCTCTTGCCCCCCTTCCACGACACCTGACCATCATCACAGGCTCAAAGGCGGCTTTCCACTCGATGGCGGCCGTTCGTGCGCCAACTGAATGTCTTGGAGGGTCAGGGTTTGACGGTGCTCTTGCCTCGGGGCGGAGGTCTGTAACGGCGGGCCGCGACGTACGGGACCACTTCGAGAAGGTCTGGAGATTGCGCTACCTGCTCGTTCCGATCGATGAGACGATTGGCAACCCATCTCGGCCATTCTCAGTAGCTACCTGATTAAGTTTTACCTAGGCCGTGATCCCGAACCGAAGGTCAGCGCAGCAAGAAGTGAAACCGGTTTCGGAAAAGGGCTAATGGAGCCCCATCCCGATTCCATCGGCATCGATCAGGCGCTGGTCAGACTGGCCGCACCAGAACGTGTTTTTTCTTGCCGAGCGACAGTTTTACGACTTGTTCCGGGCCGAGATCCTGAAGTGTCACCAACCGGCGATCATCGGAAACGGACTGGTCGTTCAGCCGCACAGCGCCGCCCTGGATGTGTCGCCGCGCCTCGCCGTTGGACGCAGCCAGCCCGGCGGCAACGAACAGCGACAATATGCCGACGCCGCTTTCCAGATCGGCCTTGCCGACCTCGACGGTCGGCAGCGTTTCGGCCAGCGCGCCTTCTTCGAATGTCTTGCGCGCGGTTTCCCCGGCTTGCTCGGCTGCCGCGCGGCCGTGCACGATGGCCGTCGTTTCCGTGGCCAGGACCTTCTTGGCCTCGTTGATCTCGGAGCCGCCAAGGGCGGCGAGCCGCGCGATCTCGGTGAGCGGCAGGCGGGTGAAAATCTTGAGGAAGCGCGTGACGTCGGCGTCCTCGGTGTTGCGCCAGTACTGCCAGAAATCATAGGGCGAGTAGAGATCGCCGTTCAGCCAGACCGCGCCCTTCGCCGATTTGCCCATCTTTGCGCCTGACGACGTCGTCAGCAGCGGTGTGGTCAGGGCATAAAGCTGCGGCGTACCCATGCGGTGTCCGAGATCGACGCCGTTGATGATGTTGCCCCACTGGTCCGATCCGCCCATCTGCAGGCGGCAGCCATATCGCCGGCTGAGCTCGACGAAATCATAGCCCTGCAGGATCATGTAGTTGAATTCGAGGAACGACAGCGATTGTTCGCGCTCAAGCCTCAGCTTGACGCTGTCGAAGGTCAGCATGCGGTTGACCGAAAAATGCCGGCCGACATCGCGCAGGAATTCGACATAGTTGAGCTTCATCAGCCAGTCTGCATTGTTGACCATGATCGCGTCGTTCGGACCGTCGCCGAAACGCAGGATGCGGCCAAAGATGCGTTTGATGCCTTCGATGTTGGTGGCGATGGCCTCAGGCGTCAAAAGCTTGCGCTGGTCGTCGCGGAAGGACGGGTCGCCGATCATCGAGGTGCCGCCGCCCATCAGCGCGATCGGCCGGTGGCCGGTCTCCTGCAGCCAGTAGAGCATGGTCGCGGAAATCAGATTGCCGATATGCAGGCTGGTCGCCGTGGCGTCGTAGCCGACATAGGCGGTCACCGTTTCCTTGGCGAAAAGCTGGTCGAGGCCGGCATCATCCGAAATCTGGTGGATGAAACCGCGCTCGCTCATTATGCGCAGGAAATCGGATTTGAAGGCGGACATTTTTTCTTTCCCGAAAGCGCCCAACCGAAGCGGATCGGGCGTGGTATGCGTGAACGCGGGCGTTTAGCATCCAAGCGCGATCAGCAAAAGGGGAATCCGGTTTTGCATCCGGTCGCGTTTTACATGACCGGTTCGGTGCGAACGCAATCACGAGCCTTGAAACGGCGCAAGCTCGCCTTCCGGCTGCATCCTTGCTTCATCGTTTGGGCTGGCGTAATGAGGCGCCGCGCCAGCGGGTTCTCGCCGCACATGACCCGCTGGAAGGGCACCGCACGGCATCGAATCGAATGCCAATATCCTGTGACAGAGCCCGACGCGAAATGCCGGAGATATCCATCGTCATTCCTTGCCGGAACGAGGCGGCGAACCTGCCGCTTCTGCTCGACGAGATCGGGGCGGCGATGGCCGGGCGCGCCTTCGAGGTGATCGTCGTCGATGACGGTTCGACCGACGGGACCACCTCGGTGCTTGCCGCCCAGGCAATGCTTCGCCCGTTTCCGCTTCGCCACCTCCGGCATGAGAAATCCGCCGGCCAGTCTCTCTCTGTGCGTTCGGGCGCATGGGCGGCCCGCAGCGATATCGTCGCCACGATCGATGGCGACGGCCAGAACGATCCCAAATATATTCCGGTGCTGGTCGATGTCCTGCGGCAGGCCGGTCCCGGTTTCGGCGTTGCGCAAGGGCAGCGGCTGAAGCGTCGCGACAGCAAGATCAAGCAACTGGCGTCCCGTTTTGCCAACTGGCTGAGAAAGGCCGTCCTGCATGACGAGACCCGCGACACGGGCTGCGGTCTGAAGGCGATCCATACCGACATCCTCAGGAAATTGCCGTTCTTCGACGGCACGCACCGCTTTGTTCCGGCCCTCGTCATCCAGGAGGGGTATCGCGTCGTGCATTGCGACGTGGTCGACCGCTCTCGCCGCCACGGCAAGTCGAATTACGGGATTTTCGATCGCGGCCTGCAAGGGGTGCTTGATCTCGCCGGTGTCTGGTGGCTGCGCCGCCGGCGTCGCAGAATGCCAAAAACAGAGGAAATCCGGCATGGCTAACGTGCTTCAGGAACTGGCGACCTGGCTTCACGACGTCTTCGTCAAACAGTTCGATACGTGGATTCTGCTCGGCTTTGTCGCCCAGTTCTTCTTCAGCATGCGCTTCGTCGTGCAGTGGGTCGCATCGGAAAAAGCCAAGCGCAGCGTCGTGCCGATCGCTTTCTGGTTCTTTTCGCTGTTCGGCGGCAGCCTGCTGCTGATCTACGCCATCCAGCGGCAGGATCCGGTGTTCATCGCCGGCCAAGCCCTGGGCCTGTTCATCTACATCCGCAACCTGTGGTTGATCGCCAACGAGCACAAGGCGGCGATGACGAAGGTCGATTGAGCGACCTGCCTCTCAGCGCGACGTGGCGCAAGCCGGCAAGGTCGACACCGATGCGTTCCTGGCCACAGCAAATCCCTGGGAGACTCCGGGCTGCGACCTTGCACAAGGTCGGTGCTATCCGTCGTCCAGTCCGCCGTAGGATCGTACCAGCCGGACCATGTCGGGCGAGTTCGGGCCCTCGCTCTCGAGCCCCTCGGCGACACCGCTACGGTCGGCGATAGGCCGGTTCTGGCTGACCTTCCACTTGCCTTGCATGTCCGTGATCTCGATTTCCAGCCCGATAATGCCCTTGATCTGCGACTGGATGAAGGGGGCTGGTGCGTCGGTCACAGCCCAGGGTGCTTCGCGAGCGGCTTCCTGTGATACCGTCAGATCGGAAATCTGCTGGGCCAGCCAATCCTGGTCCTCGATCACCCTGACGGCACCGCGCACCTGGACAATGGCGTAGTTCCAGGTCGGCACGACCTTCCCGGTTTCGCGCTTGGTCTCGTACCAGGACGGCGTCACATAGGCATCGGTGCCCTGGAAGACGACCAGCACGGGCGATGCCGGGCTGTCGGCCAGCAGGCGCCATTGCGGGTTGGCTCTCGCCAGATGGGCGCGCAGCCTGCCGTTCGGTGGCACTTCGGCGTCGAGCAGGAACGGGATCGCGTTCGCGACCGGCCCCTCGGCTCCATTTGAAATCAGCAGCCCAAGCGGATGCGCCCGGATCAGCCCGTGCAGGACGTCCTGTCGCGTTTCCTGGAAATGCGGGGCTGGTACATCGCTGCTATCGCAACCGTTTCGGCCGCGGGTCGGACAATTCACCGGCCAGCCGGCGATCGAGATAGTCCGCGCATTCCTGGAGCAGGAGGTCCGCATCGTTGGAGAAGAAATGGTTGGCGCCGGGCAAGGTCTTCTGGGTGATGGTGATGCCCTTTTGCGTGTGCAGCTTGTCGACCAACCCCTGCACGTCCTTTGGCGGCGCGACCTTGTCGGCGTCGCCATGGATGATGAGGCCTGACGACGGGCAGGGCGCCAGGAACGAGAAATCATAGGTGTTGGGCTGCGGCGCGATCGAGATGAAGCCTTCAATCTCCGGCCGGCGCATCAGAAGCTGCATGCCGATCCACGAGCCGAACGAATAGCCGGCGACCCAGCAGCTTTTGGAATCCGGATGCAGCGATTGCACCCAGTCAAGTGCCGCGGCCGCATCCGACAATTCGCCGGTGCCGTGGTCGAATTCGCCCTGGCTGCGACCGATGCCGCGGAAATTAAAGCGAAGCGTGGTGAAATCCCGCTTCTGGAACATGTAGAAGAGGTCGTAGACGATCCTGTTGTTCATCGTGCCGCCGAACTGGGGGTGCGGGTGCAGGATGATGGCAATTGGCGCGCTCTTTTCCTTGGAAGGCTGGTAGCGACCCTCCAGGCGGCCGGCCGGACCGGTGAAAATGACCTCAGGCATAAAATACTCCACATGGCATAAGAATGCGCGGCGCCCGGAACAACTCTTCCTCTGGCCTTGACGCAGGGCGAGCGTCTTTCTAGAAGCTAGTTTAGAATTGTTCAAAACTGGGTGGCCAAACGTAATGGCTCGGCTACCCACGCCGCACGCCGCGTAAATAGGACGTCTTGCCTTGCAATTTCAAGGAAATTACGCGCTATCCTCGCGGAACGGCTTTTGACGGGACCAGTTGAAGCGAAAATGGCCGGACCACGCGCCTATCTCGACTACAATGCCAGCGCGCCGCTGCTTGCCGCGGCGCGGGGGGGGGGGGGGGGGGGGGGGGGGGGGCGCGCCCGCCCCCCCGCGGGGGCGGGGGGGGGGGGGGGGGGGCCCGCCCCCCCCCCCCCCCCCACAAAACCGCGGGGGGAGGGGAGAGCGTCAACGGGGC
>NZ_JBVVQY010000004.1:21993-175269 GCF_055811615.1 Mesorhizobium sp. WSM4807 | reverse complement strand
CCCCCCCCCCCCCCCCCCCCCCCCCCCCCCCCCCCCCCCCCCCCCCCCCCCCCCCGCCGGCGCGCGCCCCCCGCCCCCCCCCCGCGGCAATGATTGCCGCGCTCGATGCCGCCGGCAACCCGTCGTCGGTCCATGCCGAGGGTCGCGCCGCACGGCGGCTGATCGAGAATGCAAGGCGCGACGTGGCGGCGCTGGTCAACGCCAAGGCCGAGCATGTCGTGTTCACCTCCGGTGCGACGGAAGCCGCCTCGACGTTGCTGACGCCGGACTGGCAGATGGGGCGCGGCGCTATCCGCATGAGCCGGCTCTATGTCTGCGAAGCCGATCATCCTTGTATACTGAGTGGCGGGCGTTTTCCGGCAGCCCGGGTGACGCGGATCGGCGTCGACGCCGCCGGCATTGTCAGGCTGGACGCGTTGGCCTCGGCACTTGGCCGTCATGACAAGGCAGACGGCCTGCCGCTGGTGGCGATCCATGCCGCCAACAACGAGACCGGCGTCATCCAGCCGATCGACCGCATCGCCGAAATCGTCAAGCCGTCCGGCGGCATCCTGATCATCGACGCCGTGCAGGCAGCCGGTCGCATTCCGCTCGATATGTCAGTGGGTTACGCCGATTACCTAATTTTGTCCTCGCACAAGATCGGTGGTCCCAAGGGCGTTGGCGCCATTATCGCCGCCTCGGACCTGATGCCTGGGCCCTTGATCGCCGGCGGCGGCCAGGAAAAGGGTCATCGTGGCGGCACCGAAAATCTGGCCGCGATCGCTGGTTTTGGCGCGGCGGCGCGGGAGGCCCTGATCGGATTGAAGAGCATCGATGCGGTCGGTAGCCGCCGCGACGAGATCGAGGCCATCGTGAAAACGCTGGTGCCGGATGCGGAAGTCTTCGGAACCGGCGCGACGAGGCTTGCCAATACGACATTCTTCGCTATTGCGGGCATCAAGGCCGAGACGGCGCAGATCGCCTTCGATCTGGCGGGCGTGGCGCTGTCGGCCGGTTCCGCCTGTTCCTCGGGCAAGGTCGGCCCGAGCCATGTGCTGAAAGCGATGGGGCACAGTGACAGCCTTGGCGCTTTGCGTGTGTCCATCGGCCACGCAACGAGCGCCGAGGACATCGAACTGTTCCGCACTGCGCTGGCAGGTATCGCCTCACGCCGCGGGGGCAGGGAAGAAAGCTGCCTGAGTGCGGCAGAATGATGCAGGCCTTCTGGCCTGGTAGAGCCGTGCGTTTCATGGTGGCCGGGTGAATTTCCGGCAAGGACGCACTATATGGAACTTACGCCGCCTTGGGTGCCTCACGGGTGCTGGTTTCGCGGTGCCATAGTTTGAAAACTGCCGGGCCTTGACCCCGGCGTGGATGGAGAACGCTAATGCCTGCTGTGCAGGACACGATCGATCGGGTCCGAAAGATCGACGTCGACCAATACAAATACGGATTCCAGACCGAAATCGCGATGGACAAGGCCCCAAAGGGCCTGAGCGAAGACATTATCCGCTTCATTTCGGCGAAGAAGGACGAGCCGTCCTGGATGCTGGAATGGCGTCTGGAAGCGTATCGGCGCTGGGTGACGCTGGACGAGCCGAAGTGGGCGCGCGTCCATTATCCGAAGATCGATTTCCAGGACCTCCACTATTATGCGGCGCCCAAGAGCACGCCGGGACCGACATCGCTGAGCGACGTCGATCCCGAGCTGTTGAGGGTCTACGAAAAGCTCGGCATCCCGCTGAAGGAACAGGAAATCCTTGCCGGCGTGCAGAAGACCGATGCGTCGGAACTCGAGGAAGCCAGCGACAATGTCTATAAGTCGGGCCGCGTCGCCGTCGACGCCGTGTTCGATTCGGTTTCCGTCGTCACCACCTTCAAGAAGGAACTGGCGCAGGCTGGCGTCATCTTCTGCTCGATCTCGGAAGCCATCCGCGAGCACCCGGAACTGGTGAAGAAATATCTCGGCTCGGTCGTGCCGACCTCCGACAATTTCTACGCCACGCTGAATTCGGCGGTGTTCACCGACGGCTCGTTCGTCTTCGTGCCCAAGGGCGTGCGCTGCCCGATGGAACTGTCGACCTATTTCCGCATGAACGAGAAGAACACCGGCCAGTTCGAGCGCACGCTGATCATCGCCGAGGAAGGGGCTTACGTCTCCTATCTCGAAGGCTGCACGGCGCCGCAGCGCGACGAGAACCAGCTTCACGCAGCCGTGGTCGAACTGATCGCGCTCGACGATGCCGAGATCAAATACTCGACTGTGCAGAACTGGTACCCCGGCGACGCCGAGGGCAAGGGCGGCATCTACAATTTCGTCACCAAGCGCGGCGACTGCCGTGGTCACCGTTCGAAGATTTCGTGGACGCAGGTCGAGACCGGCTCGGCGATTACCTGGAAATATCCGAGCTGCATCCTGCGCGGAGACGATTCCAGCGGCGAGTTCTATTCGATCGCCGTGTCGAACGGCTACCAGCAGGTCGACAGCGGCACCAAGATGATCCATCTCGGCAAGAACACGTCGAGCCGCATCATCTCCAAGGGCATCGCCGCCGGCTACTCGCAGAACACCTATCGCGGCCAGGTCTCGGCGCACCGCAAGGCGACCAACGCCCGCAACTTCACCAACTGCGACTCGCTGCTGATCGGCGACCAGTGCGGCGCACACACCGTGCCCTACATGGAAGCCAAGAATGCAACCGCACAGTTCGAGCATGAAGCGACCACCTCGAAAATCTCCGAGGACCAGAAGTTCTACGTCATGCAGCGCGGTATCCCCGAAGAAGAGGCGATCGCACTGATCGTCAACGGCTTCGTCAAGGACGTCATCCAGCAACTGCCGATGGAATTCGCGGTCGAGGCGCAGAAGCTGATCGGCATTTCGCTTGAGGGGAGCGTGGGGTGAGTGGATCTCAACTGAAAGCGTCATTCGACGCCGCCTTTGCAGAAGGAAAGGAACTCGCACTCAAGCAGACTCCTATCTATTCGGAGGTCCGAAACCGGTTGATCGAAAACAATGATCGATTCCGGTTGGCGCTTTCGGCGGCGCTGTCGGACAATGCGGCTTTCGCGGTCGTCCCTGCGGAAGTGTCGATTGGCACTTCCGTGTCTTTCAACAACAAGGTTGTGCTCACGGTGTTCCCAGCCAAGCACGGGGATACTGAGTACGTTGTAGGCGTAGATGATCGTCTGCTCGCCGAGAATGCCGGCATGGCGACAGACGCCATCCTCCAGAAAGACCTGCCCGGTGCGGTGAAGCTTGTTGGCTGGTACTTGGGCATCATTTCTACCGGAGCACAGATCAGTCCAGATTGGCCCGATGAGGCGGTAGAGAGAAAGTAAAAACTGGTGGATCTTGATATTGGAACGAAAAATGCTTGAAATCAAAAACCTGCATGCCCGCATCGTCGATGACGGCACCGAGATCATCCGCGGCCTGGACCTGACGGTGAAAGCCGGCGAGGTCGCCGCCATCATGGGCCCCAACGGCTCGGGAAAATCGACGCTGTCCTACATCCTCGCCGGGCGCGAGGATTATGAGGTGACCGAAGGCGATATCCTCTACAACGGCCAGTCGATCCTCGAAATGGATCCGGCCGAGCGCGCCACATCAGGGATCTTTCTCGCCTTCCAGTATCCGATGGAGATACCGGGCGTGGCGACGATGGAATTCCTGAAAGTGGCGATGAACGAGCAGCGCAAGGCGCGCGGCGAGGAGCCGCTGAAGATCCCCGAATTCCTGAAGCGCGTGAAAGACGCCGCCGCCTTGCTCGACATGGATATGGCGATGCTGAAACGGCCGCTCAATGTCGGCTTTTCCGGCGGCGAGAAGAAGCGCGCCGAGATCCTGCAGATGAAGCTTCTGGAGCCAAAACTGTGTGTGCTCGACGAGACTGATTCCGGCCTCGACATCGATGCGCTGAAGATCGTCTCTGAAGGCGTCAATGCGTTGCGCGCGCCAGACCGCGCCATCGTCATCATCACCCATTACCAGCGCCTGCTTCAATACATCGTGCCAAACAGTGTGCACGTGCTGTACAGAGGCCAGGTGGTCAAGTCGGGCGACAAGTCGCTGGCGCTCGACCTCGAGGCCAATGGCTATGCCGGCGTGATCGGCCAAGCCGCGTGAGATGCCAGAAGGCCCAGAAGGCAAGCCAAGCAAGGCGAAACTGATGAACATACACACGACACCCCAGCGGACGCCGGCCGAAACGGCGCTGATCGACGCCTTCAGCGACCGGCTGTCGCTGCTGCCCGGCGACAACACGGTAATGCTGAAGCGCGACGACGCCATCGAGGCGATCAAGAGCGGCCTGCCGACGCGACGCATCGAATCCTGGCACTACACCGACCTGCGCCGCCTGCTGACTACGGTGCCGGACTTCGATTCCGCAGCCGCCGCGAAAGCCATTGCGCCCGTTGTCGAAGGTTCCGCCGTCCTGCCGGTGCTGAACGGCGTGTCGAGCGCGAAACTGCCTGATATCGAGGGCATTGCCGTGCAGCGGCTGTCGGAGAAACTGACTGACGGCAGCGCAGCGCCGGGGCTCGATGCCTATGGAGCCGACGATGCCATCGGCGCGCTGAACACGGCTTTCGTGGCCGACGGCTATTTTGTCGACATCGCCGACGGCACCGAACTGGACAAGCCGATCGAATTGCAGAACCTGCAGGCCGGCGGCCAGACACATGTGCGCCTCAGCGTCCGCGTCGGCGCCGGCGCCAAGGCCGTTATCGTCGAGCGCCAGGCGGGCGAGGGCGCGGGGCTGGTCAGCTCGGTCAGCCAGCTTCTGCTTGAAGAGGGCGCCGACGTGACCTGGCTCATCGTGCAGGAGCAGCCGGATACGGCGACGCATCTTGCCCAATTCAAGGCGCATCTCGGCAAGGATGCGAAGCTGACGCTGTTCGTCATGAACGCCGGCGGCAAGCTGGTGCGCCAGGAGATCGTGGTGAAGACCACCGGCGAAGGCGCCGACTTCACGCTGCGCGGCATCAACCTGCTTGCCGGCGACACGCATACCGACGTGACCATGGTGCTTGACCATACCGTGCCGCACACGGCTTCAACGGAGGTGATCCGCAACGTGGTGACCGGAAGAGCGCGCGGCGTCTTCCAGGGGCGCATCAACGTCCACCAATATGCGCAGAAGACCAACGCCAAGATGGCCTGCAACACGCTGCTTCTGTCCGATGACGGCGAGTTCTCGACCAAGCCTGAGCTCGAAATCTTCGCCGACGACGTCGTCTGCGGCCATGGCGCGACCGTCACCGAGATCGACCATAGCCACCTGTTCTACCTGATGGCACGCGGCGTCGACGAGAAGACCGCGCGTGGCCTGTTGGTGAAGGCGTTCGTCGCCGAGGTGATCGAGGAACTGGACGACGAGGCGATCGTCGAGGCGCTGGAAACGAGGCTCGACGGCTGGTTCGCGGCGCACGGGTAACGCGCCCAACCTTCTCCCCTTGTGGGAGAAGGTGGATTGGCGCGTAGCGCCAAGACGGATGAGGGGTGTTGGACGGAATGAGGCGATGCCTCTAGAGAGCTTATGATGGACCAGAAAGTCGAAAACATCCCCTACGACGTCGAGGCGATACGCCGCGACTTCCCGATCCTGTCGCGGGAAGTCTACGGCAAACCGCTGGTCTATCTCGACAACGGCGCCTCGGCGCAGAAGCCGCAGGCCGTGCTCGACGCCATCCAGCACGCCTATTCCCAGGAATACGCCAACGTCCATCGTGGCCTGCATTTCCTGTCCAATGCCGCGACCGACGCCTTTGAGAACGCGCGCAAGATTGTGCAAAGATTTCTGAACGCGCCTGATACCGACAACATCGTCTTCACCTCGAACACCACCGCGGCGATCAACACCGTCGCCTATGGCTTCGGCATGCCCAATATCGGCGAGGGCGATGAAATAGTCCTGTCGATCATGGAGCACCATTCCAACATCGTGCCGTGGCATTTCATCCGCGAGCGGCAGGGCGCGAAACTGGTCTGGGTGCCGGTCGACGATCTCGGCATCTTCCACATCGAGGAGTTCGAGAAACGGCTGACCGACCGCACAAAACTGGTCGCCATCACGCACATGTCGAATGCGCTGGGCACGGTGACGCCGATCAAGGAGATCGTGCGCATTGCGCATGCGCGCGGCATTCCGGTGCTGGTCGACGGCAGCCAGAGCGCCGTGCATATGCCGATCGACGTGCAGGATCTCGACTGCGATTTCTTCGTCTTCACCGGCCACAAGGTCTACGGGCCCTCGGGCATCGGCGTGCTCTATGGCAAGAAGGACATGCTGGAGCGCATGCGCCCGTTCATGGGCGGCGGCGAGATGATCGAGGAGGTGACGCAAGACTTCGTCACCTACAATGATCCGCCGCACCGCTTTGAGGCCGGCACGCCGCCGATCGTCCAGGCGATCGGGCTGGGTGCTGCGCTCGAATACATGGAAAAGATCGGCCGCGAGCGGATTGCCGCGCACGAAGCCGATCTGAAGAACTATGCCCATCAGCGGCTGAGGGCCATCAATTCGCTGCGCATCTTCGGCGATGCGCCGGATAAGGGCGCCATCATCTCCTTCGAATTGCAGGGCATTCATGCCCACGACGTGTCGATGGTGATCGATAGGCAAGGCGTCGCCGTCCGCGCCGGCACGCACTGCGCCCAGCCGCTGTTGAAACGCTTCGGCGTAATCTCCACATGCAGGGCATCGTTCGGCATGTATAATACCAGGGCCGAAGTCGACGCTTTGGCCGATGCGCTCGAAAAAGCGCGAAAGTTCTTCGGATGACGATCATGGATGATGCAGGCCGCACCGCTGAGACCACTTCGGAAACGACTGCCAACGGTCTGGTTTCCGCCCCGGCCATTCCCGCCGACGAGCTGGCGCGGCTGACCGACGACATCGTCTCGGCGCTGAAGACGGTCTACGATCCGGAAATCCCGGCCGACATCTACGAGCTTGGTCTGATCTACAAGATCGACATCGAGGACGACCGCTCGGTCAAGATCGACATGACGCTGACCGCGCCCGGCTGTCCGGTCGCCGGCGAAATGCCCGGCTGGGTGGAAAATGCCGTCGGCGCCGTCGAAGGCGTGTCCGGCGTCGAGGTCAACATGACCTTCGATCCGCCCTGGTCGCCCGACCGCATGTCGGAAGAGGCGCAGGTCGCGGTTGGCTGGTATTGAGGAATCAATTGACCTCTTTGCCATAAGTTTGGGCGTAGGCCTCGATCGTTCTCCAAAAGCTTTCGGGACTTGCCGGATTTCCGGCGACTATCATGCCCCTTCCGACTGGGATCCAAAGTGTATTGTTATAAAGAAATAATCTTCTGCCGCGCCTAGTCAGCTTGAGCATGTCGCCGGCGCGGGGCTTTAGCTGCAAAAGGACGGCCAGGGGTTGTTGCCCCGTTCCAGTTCTTAGTTCAACGGCATTTACCGCCGACCAGGGTACCGTCTCGGTTGTGATATTTGAGTCTTCGATGCCATCAGGAGATATCACTCCGGACCGGCGCTTAAAATAGGTACGGTATGTAGAAAGCCCCATAACAAACAACAGGATCGCGATGGTAAATATGAACAATACTTGACCGAATAGGCTTGATTTTTGAGACGAGAATAAAAATATAAAAGAAACGAAAATCGCAATCGCTAAAAGCCTCAGAAAGCTACCTTTCATTTTGTCGAGATCATCGGAGAAAATCAAAATATCTCGGGTATCGATCGCATTATATATTTGGTAAGGCTCTTTTTTGTTCATGGAATAAATCTTTCAGGGGAATATCACCAGGGTGAACACTACTGCCAATATCCAAGGCAAGCAAGGTCATGGTATTGAGCCGTGAGGCATTTGCAGATGAGGGCAAAAGTCTGTCTTCCTCTCAAGCGCGGTGCCGGGGAGGTGCCTCGCGAATTCGGGGTTGCACCGGCCGACAATCTTCACCATTTTAGAGAAGACTCATTCCGCAGGCCTTGAACCTGCGTGAACGCGGAGAAAAAGAATGGGACGCTTCGCCGTCATCACGATGACCGAAAAGGCCGCCGACCGGGTGCGCGAGATTGTCGCGACCCGTGAGAATGCGCACGGCATTCGCCTTGGTATCAAGAAGGGCGGCTGCGCCGGCATGGAATATACGGTCGATCTGGTGACCGAGCCCAACACCAAGGACGATCATATCGAGCGCGACGGCGCTCATGTCTATGTGGCACCTGAGGCAGCGCTTTTCCTGTTCGGCACCGAGATGGATTTCGAGCAGACGACGCTGCGCACCGGCTTCACTTTCCGCAACCCGAACCAGAGCTCGGCCTGCGGCTGCGGCGAATCGGTCGAACTCAAGCCGGCCGACCTAAAGGCCCTGGCCGAGGCGCGCGCATCGGCCTGATCTTCCCTTCTCCCCGTTTACGGGGAGAAGGTGGCCCGAAGGGCCGGATGAGGGGCAGAGCCGGCCTGTGTGATGTTTGCGCTGCCCCTCATCTGCCTGCCGGCATCTTCTCCCCGTAAACGGGGCGAAGAAATGCTAATCCACCCACATTCCCGTCCGCCTGTGCCAGTCTGCGATTGATTCCTCGGGATAGACATCGAAAACCTTGTCGCCCTTGCCAATCTCGGGCTCCACCCAGTTTGCCTTGTATTTCAGCATGAGATGGACCTTTTCAGGTGGTTTCGGCAGGTCTGTGTCGATCGCCGAGGCGAAGGGATGGACCAGTTCCGGCCAGGTCGGATCGTAGAGCCACAGTGCCGATCCGCATTTCCTGCAGAAATTCCGCTCGCCTGACGAGATCTCGCACTGCGGATGCTCGTCGTCCTCGATCTCGGCCCGGTAGACGCCGAGATTGCGCTTGCCCTTGATTTTGAGCGTCTCGTAATCGGCGCCGAGATTGATGGCAAAGCCACCGCCGCCCTGCTGCTTGCGGCAGATCGAGCAGTAGCAGAGCATGAACGGCACCGGCGTGTGGCTCTCCACCTCGAATCGGACAGCATTGCACCGGCAGGACCCTTTGAGCAGAAGCGGCATGAAAAACTCCGACGAAATTGGTTTTCAACTTGTCAGGATGGTGCCGGTTGCGGCGATGACAAGGGGAAATCCGGGTGACATGATCGCGGCATGGACAATGAACGCATTGCCGAACTTTTCGAAGGCCTCGGCCCGGTCAGCATTCGCAAGATGTTCGGTGGCAAGGGCATCTATTTTGACGGCGTTATCGTCGCCATCGTGGTGCGTGGCGAATTGATGCTGAAGGCCGACGCGGAAAGCGCGCCCGAATTCGAGGCGGCCGGCTGTCGGCAATGGACCTATACGGGGTCGCGGCACGGCAAGCTGGTGTCGATGCCGTATTGGAGCGTTCCCGACAGCGCGTTCGACGATCCGGATGAGATGGCGGTCTGGGCACGCCGGGCCTATGAAGCGGGGCTGCGTGCCGGCAAATAGGCTGCCTCTCCACTGGTCATCAGCTCATGCCAATTTTCTGCGGCTCGGGCACAAGGGCCAGCGCGTCGGCAAAGTCTGCCGCCGTAAAGACCGGCACAAGCTCGGCACTTTCGATCGCGAGCATTGCTGCGGCAACGCCGTCGCGCAGCGCCGCGCGCAGCGTCAGGCCGCGCAGCAGGGCGGCGACCGTTGCGCCCGCCAGCGCATCGGCGGCGCCGTCCGCGACTTTTTTCGGCGGCAGGATCGAGAAGGCGCCGGCTTCGTCGAAACCCAGCACCGGACCGTCATCCGCCGTCACCACGCCGCCTTTGAGGCCCGCCCGTCTCAGGCCGTCGGCGATATCTTGCTCCGCAGCGTCGATACCGACATCGGCGAGTGCGATGGCCTCACGCCGGTTCATGAAGACCATCGCCAGGCTGCCCAGCACCGGCGCGAGCCGCACCGCCTTGTCTGGTGAGACGGCGAGGGCGAAGACCGGCTTGCCGGCGGCAAGCGCCACCAGCCGCTCCAGCGCCGTCGACGGCAAGTTGGCGTCGCACAGGACCGCATCGGCGGTGCTGATCGCCTCGCGCACCTTGGCACGGCGGATCTGCTTGGGAAGCGCCAGGTCGTAGAGCGCCATGTCGGCAAGGCCGACGATCAGTGCGCCGTCGCCGTCAATCAGCACCGTGCTGCTCGGCGTCGTGCGATCGAGGAACACCACGGACAGATCGGCAATGCCGGCCGCAGTGATGGCGCGCGAGACCGTATCGGCCAGAACATCACCGCCGCGCACCGAAAGCAGCGAACCGGAGACGCCGCGGCGCACGGCGCTGCGCAGCGCATTGAAGACGGCACCGCCGACAGCCTCGCGCATCGTGCCGGGATTTGACGCCGCCGGCACGAAGGCGCCCGAAACCTGGCCGCGCCGTTCGATATAGGCGCCGCCCACGGCCAGGATTGTCGGCGACTTCATCATGCCGGCGAGATGACCTTTGCTGTTGCCGGGTGAGACTAGGTTGTCAGGCGGAACCCGGCAACCGGAGGCGCGATTCGGAAGATGCCCAGCAGAATCCTGCGGGTGAAGCGGGATACATCCTGGGGTGAAAACACGAAACAAAAAAAGAACAAATCCGGATATTGTTTGTTTTTCAATCGCTTGCCTCCCCTTGCAAGACGAGAACAAAAAAGGTACAAATTGATAAGGATTACGGATTGTCCGGCCTTCATTGACGACCAAGGGGTGATGTATCATGGCTCAGAATTCTTTGCGGCTTGTAGAGGACAAAGCAGTGGATAAATCAAAGGCTCTGGACGCGGCGCTGTCGCAAATCGAGCGTGCCTTCGGCAAGGGCTCGATCATGCGGCTCGGCGCAAACGAGCAGGTCGTCGAGATCGAAACGGTGCCGACCGGTTCGCTTGGCCTCGACATCGCGCTTGGTGTCGGCGGCCTGCCGCGCGGCCGCATCGTCGAGATCTACGGGCCGGAAAGCTCGGGCAAGACGACGCTGGCGCTGCACACGGTGGCGGAGGCCCAGAAGAAGGGCGGCATCTGCGCCTTCGTCGATGCTGAGCATGCGCTCGACCCGGTCTATGCCCGCAAGCTCGGCGTCGATCTCGAAAACCTGCTGATTTCGCAGCCCGACACTGGCGAGCAGGCGCTGGAGATCTGCGACACGCTGGTGCGTTCCGGCGCCATCGACGTGCTGGTGGTCGATTCGGTCGCGGCGCTGACGCCGCGCGCCGAAATCGAGGGCGAAATGGGCGATTCGCTGCCGGGCCTGCAGGCCCGCCTGATGAGCCAGGCGCTGCGCAAGCTGACCGCCTCGATCTCGCGCTCCAACACCATGGTCATCTTCATCAACCAGATCCGCATGAAGATCGGTGTCATGTTCGGTTCGCCCGAGACCACGACCGGCGGCAACGCGCTGAAATTCTACGCTTCGGTGCGCCTCGACATTCGCCGCATCGGCTCGGTCAAGGACCGCGACGAGGTCGTCGGCAACCAGACCCGCGTCAAGGTGGTCAAGAACAAGCTGGCACCGCCCTTCAAGGTGGTCGAATTCGACATCATGTATGGCGAGGGCGTGTCCAAGACCGGCGAGTTGGTCGACCTCGGCGTCAAGGCCGGCGTGGTCGAGAAGTCGGGCGCCTGGTTCTCCTACAATTCGCAGCGTCTCGGCCAGGGCCGCGAGAATGCAAAACTGTTCCTGCGCGACAATCCCGACACGGCGCGCGAAATCGAGCTGGCACTGAGGCAGAATGCCGGGCTGATCGCCGAGAAATTCCTCGAGAATGGTGGTTCCGAAGGCGGAGACGACGGTTTCGAGGACGAAGCGGGCGCGATGTAGGATGCAGGCTGTGCCAACCAGAATATCCGTTTGAGTTCACGTATCCCGAATTGAGTTGGTGTATCGATGTGTTCATACCGCCGGCCTTGGGCCGGCGGTTTGCGTTTTTGGCGGTGGCTCTGGCCATTCCGAACAGCCGGCCAAGGCTACGATTTGGAGCAATTCCGTGTTTCTGGACAGGGTGCGGTGCGACCGCTAAAAGGCCATGTCTGTTTTCCGCCGGCAATCGGTGGTTCTCTCGAAAAGGCAGTATTCATGAGTGGCGTCAACGAGATCAGGTCGGCATTTCTCGACTATTTCCGCAAAGAGGGTCACGAGGTCGTGGCGTCGAGCCCGCTGGTGCCGCGCAACGACCCAACGCTGATGTTCACCAACGCCGGCATGGTGCAGTTCAAGAACGTCTTCACCGGGTTTGAAACCCGCCCCTATTCGCGCGCCACGACCTCGCAGAAATGCGTGCGCGCCGGCGGCAAGCACAACGACCTCGACAATGTCGGCTACACTGCCCGTCACCACACCTTCTTCGAGATGCTCGGCAATTTCTCTTTCGGCGATTATTTCAAGGAGCGCGCCATCGAGCTCGCCTGGAACCTGATTACCCGTGAGTTCGGCATCGCCAAGGATAGGCTTCTGGTGACTGTCTACCATACCGACGACGCGGCCGCGGGCTTCTGGAAGAAGATCGCCGGCCTGCCGGAGGACAGGATTATCCGCATCGCCACCAGCGACAATTTCTGGGCGATGGGCGATACCGGCCCCTGCGGCCCGTGCTCGGAAATCTTCTACGACCATGGCGCCGACATTCCTGGCGGCCCGCCCGGCAGTCCGGATGAGGACGGCGACCGTTTCATCGAGATCTGGAACCTCGTCTTCATGCAGTTCGAGCAGGTGACGAAGGCGGAGCGGATCGAACTGCCGCGCCCGTCGATCGATACCGGCATGGGTTTGGAGCGCATCGCCGCCGTCCTGCAGGGCGAGCACGACAATTACGACATCGACCTGTTCAAGGCGCTGATCCGAGCCTCGGAAGAGGCGACCGGCGTCAAGGCGGAAGGCAAGAACCGGGCAAGCCACCGCGTCATTGCCGATCATCTGCGCGCCTCGAGCTTCCTCATCGCCGACGGGGTGCTGCCGTCGAACGAGGGCCGCGGCTACGTACTGCGTCGCATCATGCGCCGCGCCATGCGTCATGCGCAGCTTTTGGGCGCCCATGATCCTCTGATGTGGCGGCTGGTGCCGGCGCTGGTGCGTGAGATGGGCCAGGCCTACCCCGAACTGGTGCGCGGCCAGCCGCTGATCACTGAGACGCTGAAGCTCGAGGAAACGCGCTTCCGCAAGACGCTGGCGCGCGGCCTCGGCCTGCTTGCCGATGCAACCGAGACGCTGGGCAGCGGCGACCGGCTCGACGGCGAGACGGCGTTCAAGCTCTACGACACCTACGGCTTCCCGCTCGATCTCACCCAGGACGCCCTGCGCCCGCGCGGCGTTTCGGTCGATCTCGACGGCTTCAATGCTGCGATGGAGCGGCAGAAGGCTGAGGCGCGCAAGAGCTGGGCCGGTTCCGGCGACGCGGCCACCGAGACCGTCTGGTTCGCGGTGCGCGAGAAGGCGGGCGCGACCGAGTTTCTCGGCTATGACACCGAGCAGGCAGAAGGCATCGTTCAGGCGCTGGTCAGGGATGGCGTTGCGGTGGAGAGCGCCGTTCCCGGCGACGCCGTCGGCGTCGTCGTTAACCAGACGCCGTTCTATGGTGAGTCCGGCGGCCAGATGGGCGACACCGGCGTGATTTCGGGCGAAGGCTTTGCCATCGAGGTCACCGACACGCAGAAGAAGGGTGACGGTCTTTTCGTGCATTTCGGCAAGGTCACCAAGGGCACCGTCAGGACGGGTGAAGCGGTCGAGCTAAAGGTCGACCATGTCAGACGCACGCGGCTGCGCTCCAACCACTCGGCGACCCACCTTGTCCACGAGGCGCTGCGCGAGGTGCTCGGCACCCATGTCGCGCAAAAGGGCTCGCTGGTCGCGCCGGAACGGCTGCGCTTCGACTTTTCCCATCCCAAGCCGATCTCGGCGGAAGAGCTGGAACGCGTCGAGGCGATGGCCAACGAGATCGTCGTACAGAACAGCCCGGTGACGACGCGGCTGATGAGCGTCGACGACGCCATCGCCGAGGGCGCCATGGCGCTGTTCGGCGAGAAATACGGCGACGAGGTTCGCGTCGTGTCGATGGGCACCGGGGTAACCGGCGACAAGGCCGGCAAGCCCTATTCGGTCGAGCTGTGCGGCGGCACCCATGTCGGCGCCACTGGCGATATCGGCCTGGTCCGGCTGGTCTCGGAGGGCGCTGTCGCCGCCGGCGTGCGCCGCATCGAGGCGCTGACCGGAGAGGCGGCCAGAAAGCATCTTGACGAGCAGGACAAGCGGCTGAAGGCGGTCGCTGCCACGCTGAAGATTTCGCCGGCCGATGTGCCGGCCCGCGTCGAGGCGCTGCTCGACGAGCGCAAGAAGCTTGAAAAGGAATTGACCGAGTCGCGCAAGAAGCTGGCGCTGGGCGACCGTTCGCCAGCCGGTGCGCCGGCCGAAAATGAGACCATTGCCGGTGTCGGTTTTCTTGGCAAGGCGGTATCGGGCGTTTCGCCAAAGGACTTGAAGCCGTTGGCCGATGCCGGCAAGAAGTCGCTCGGCTCCGGCGTCGTCGTCTTCGTTGGCGCCGGCGAGGACAATAAGGCGAGCGTCGTGGTCGGCGTCACCGACGACCTGACCGGCCGCTTCAGCGCCGTCGATCTGGTCCGCGTGGCGTCCGCGGCATTAGGCGGGCAGGGCGGCGGCGGTCGGCCTGACATGGCCCAGGCCGGCGGCCCGGATGCCTCTAGGGCCGAGAATGCGATCGCTGCAGTGAAGGCGGCGCTGGAGGCCGCATAGCGCCCGTCAGGCATGCTTTGCTGCCTTCAGGGCGCGCGTCATTCGCGTGGAGTCGCCCCAGGTGGACAGGCCAGATCAGGCAGTCGGTGGTGACGGAGATCGCTGCGCGCAGGAGGTTCAGCAACGGTCCGGGCGATCTCAACTGCTCTTCGGCGTGACGGAGATGGGAAAGCTCTTCTTCGCGGATGGACAGGATGGTGCCGTGCAACTCGCGATCGCGTCCGGCAAGAAAGAATAGCTGATCGTCGAGATGGCGGTGCACCGCCGCTTCGACCGCTGCGGTGCAGGCCCATATGCCTTGCGGGCCGAGCAGGGCAGTGAGGAAACCCAGCAGCCAGCCGCCCCAGCTCCAGAATTGCATCACGCGGCACGGTCGCGAATGTCGCGACGGCATGGCTGCACGGAAAGCAGCGCAATGACTGCGCTCATGCCCAAGCAACTCTGACAAAGACGGCACGCAACGCGGCCAGAAACGCTTCGAGACAAGAATCTGCGCCGAATAGATTCTGATCGCGCCGAACTCGCCGGCGTGGTTGACTCTGACTATTCTGGCCACCGTTAGCGCGTCCTGGTGAGAGTGTTCAACCATGGAGCGCTCCCGGTGTTAGGTCAGATTGTTGGCAACGCTCGCACGCCCTGCGATGCGCGTCCACCAATCCTGAATTTCGGCAAACTCGGCCAGCATGTTTTGCCCCTCAGTGACCTTGACGAAATAGCCGATGATCGGTGCTGCATGCAGGTCGGCCAGCGTCAGCTCGCTTCCCATCAGCCATGGCCCGGGAGCTTTCAGCGAAGAAAGCGCCCGCAGCGCCGTGCTCGCCCGCCGAAGCCCGTCGGCAATCAGCGTTTCGTCGGGCGCTTCTTTCTCCAGCCGCTCGACAGCGACATCCCAGACCATCGCCCGATAGGCATAGGCGTCGAGCATGCCGATGATCTGGTTCATGGTTGCGCGAGGTCGGGCTTCGACTGGCTGCAACGCGGGTCCGTCGAAAGCCTCGTCGACATAGCAGGCAATCGCGCTGGTCTCGTAGAGGCGGAACCCGTCGTGCTCGAAGGCAGGAATGCGGCCGAAGGGGTGATGGTCGAAATACCAGCCCGGAATGCCACCCGCCGCAAAGATGTCGACCGGCACAAGTTCGTAGTTGATGCCCTTTTCCTCGAGTGCGAGGCGGACGATGCGCACATAGACGCTGTAGTCCGCCCCGTAGACGACGGGTTTGGCCATGACGCTCACTACAGCGCCGCGCGTCTTTTCAGACGCGCATAGGACGCTGTAGTACTTTGATTTTGCGCATGATCCTGCCCGAAAATGATTCCGATTTTCAGGGTCATGCGTCAGGCCATCGCCTTCTGCAGATTTTCGTCGATCTTGTCGAGGAAGCCGGTGGTCGAAAGCCATGGCTGGTCGGGACCGATCAGCAGCGACAGATCCTTGGTCATGAAGCCGGCCTCGACGGTCTGGATGCAGACCTTTTCCAGCGTCTCGGCAAAGCGCTTCAGTTCGGCATTGTCGTCGAGCTTGGCCCGATGGGTGAGGCCGCGCGTCCAGGCGAAGATCGAGGCGATCGAATTGGTCGAGGTTTCCTCGCCCTTCTGGTGCTGGCGAAAGTGGCGGGTGACGGTGCCATGTGCGGCCTCCGCCTCCACCGTCTTGCCGTCCGGCGTCATCAGCACCGAGGTCATCAGGCCGAGCGACCCAAAACCTTGCGCCACCGTGTCCGACTGCACATCGCCATCATAGTTCTTGCAGGCCCAGATATAGCCGCCCGACCATTTCAGGCTGGAGGCGACCATGTCGTCGATCAGCCGGTGCTCGTACCAGAGCTTCTTGGATTTGAACTCGGCTTCGAACTCAGCCTCGTAAACTTCCTGGAAAATGTCCTTGAAGCGGCCGTCATAGGCCTTGAGGATGGTGTTCTTGGTCGAGAGGTAGACCGGGTAGTTGCGCAGCAGGCCGTAATTGAGCGAGGCGCGGGCGAATTCGCGGATCGAGTCGTCGAGATTGTACATGGCCATGGCGACGCCGGCGGCCGGCGCATCGAACACATCATGCTCGATCACCGTACCGTCCTCGCCGACGAACTTGATCGTCAGCTTGCCCTTGCCGGGAAAGCGGAAGTCGGTGGCGCGGTACTGGTCGCCGAAGGCATGACGGCCGACGATGATCGGCTTGGTCCAGCCGGGCACCAGCCGCGGCACGTTCTTCATGATGATCGGCTCGCGAAAGATGGTGCCGCCGAGGATGTTGCGGATGGTGCCGTTCGGCGACTTCCACATCTTCTTCAGCCCGAATTCCTCGACGCGCTGCTCGTCGGGCGTGATCGTCGCGCATTTCACGCCGACGCCATGTTTCTTGATCGCATTGGCCGAATCGATGGTCACCTGATCGTTGGTGGCGTCGCGGTGCTCGACGCTGAGGTCGTAATATTCAAGCTTGAGGTCGAGATAGGGGTGAATCAGCTTGTCCTTGATGAACTGCCAGATGATGCGGGTCATCTCGTCGCCGTCGAGTTCGACGACCGGGTTCGCCACCTTGATCTTCGCCATGGAAAGAATGCCTCATTGTTGGGGATCGGGACGGCCTTGCCCGCATGGCTTTGGCCGGGGATGCGCCCGTATATCAAAGCATTTTTGGCCGCGCAAACGGCGATCCGCGGGGGCTGGCTCGACCATCGCCATCGGGCGCTCTTTGTGAAAGCTTCATTTTCGCGGCCGGATATGCCAGGGGACGCTGAAATGCCGCAAACAGCAGTTCATTGAGAACCATGCAAGCCAGCAACGACATCCTCCCTGCCACAGGCCCGGCGATCATACTGGTCGAGCCGCAGCTCGGCGAGAATATCGGCATGGTCGCGCGCGCCATGGCGAACTTCGGCCTTGCCGAACTACGCCTCGTCAATCCGCGCGACGGCTGGCCGAGCGAAAAGGCGCGCGCTGCCGCGAGCCGCGCCGATCATGTCATCGATGCCGTTAGAGTGTTTGACGATCTTGCCTCGGCGGTCGCCGACCTGAACTTCGTCTTCGCCACCACGGCGCGCGCGCGCGATAATTTCAAGCCGGTGCGCGGACCGGTCGAGGCGGGCAGGGCGCTGAGAGCGCGCCAGCGATCCGGACAGCGCACCGGCATCCTGTTCGGCCGCGAGCGGTTCGGGCTCTACAATGACGAGGTCGGCCTGGCCGACGAGATCGTCACCTTCCCGGTCGATCCCGCCTTCTCTTCGCTCAACATCGCCCAGGCGGCCCTGCTGATGTCTTATGAATGGATGAAGTCGGGCTTGGAAGATGAGACGAAAACCAATTTTTCCAGCCCCGACATGATGCCGGCGACCAAGGAACAATTGCACGGCCTGTTCGCGTACCTGGAAGGCGCGCTCGAAGCGCGCGGCTATTTCCGCCCGGCGCCGAAGAAGCCGAAGATGATCGACAATCTGCGCGCGGTGCTGACGCGCGCCGGCTTCGCCGAGCCGGAACTCAAGGTGCTGCGCGGCATAATATCATCGCTGGACCGGTTTTCTCCGGCCATGCCGCGCGGCGACGGATCGCCGGGCGATGACCCAAGGCGGCTTCCGGCGGCCGCGGCACGAGCCGCGAAGGTGACAGACAAAGAATAGAACCGATCGTGAGAACGGCTGCTTCACCAGTAACTGAATTTTATTCGATATGATCCATCGTCCGGTGAAGGGTGGATCCTCGGATGTTTAACTCAAATATCGGTCGTCTTCGCTTTTTCTTCTATTCCGCGGCCCTGCTGGTTGCGGAAATTGTGACATTTGTGCTTTGCGTCGTATCGACCATCGGCATCGAGGGATTGGCCAATTCGAAACCTGGTCCTTCCAGGGAAGGGCTGGCCGCGGCCGTTCTCGTCGCTTCGCTGGTGATCGTGCTGTTCCGCGCGAATTTCGCCCGGCGTCGAAGTCGCGACGCGCAAGGGCCCAAATGGATCCTTTGGTCGTACATTGTGTTCTCGACCCTGTTTGCGATTCTGCAGGCCGGCACTGTTCTTGTCGTGAAATTCGACGGCGAAGATTCGCATTCCGGCCTTAACCTGCTGGGACTCGCTCTCGTCGGGCTCTGGGCGGTCATCTTGGCGGCCAAGCCGGCGGGGGGCAGCTTTGCGGATATGGCGTCTTCCCTGAGTTTCGATGATCTCGACCCTCCCAGGCCGTTGCGCGGCGGCCGGGCGCCCCATTCAGAGTCGGCCGCCGGCGTGACGGCCCAGGCTCCGGCCTACGCCATGCGCGCCGCACCGGCGCCGTCGAACCATCCTGCATCTCAACCTGCGTCTCTGCCAAACAGCCGGCCGCGGTCCGGCGGCTTCGGCAAGCGGGGCCTTGTGTGATCATCTCGCCGCATCAAGGCCATGATGGTTGCAGATAGAACCGTGCCAGATAAACGCATCATTGGCCTAAGCCTGGGCCAGCCTTCTCTCCCCAGCTCCCTTTCCTGAATGACAATGACCGATCTCTCAAACGCCCGCCCGATCCTGATGTTCGATTCCGGCATCGGCGGCCTGACGGTGCTGCGCGAAGCGCGCGTGCTGATGCCCGACCGCCGATTCGTCTATGTCGCCGACGACGCGGCTTTCCCCTATGGCGCTTGGGAGGAGCCGGCACTGAGGGCGCATATACTGGAACTGTTCGGCAAGCTGCTCGACCGTTTTTCGCCGGCCATTTCGGTCATCGCCTGCAATACCGCCTCGACGCTGGTCATCGATGCGTTGCGCGAAAGATTTCCCGGTCATCCTTTCGTCGGCACGGTGCCGGCGATCAAGCCGGCGGCGGAACGCACGCGCTCCGGGCTGGTTTCAGTGCTGGCGACGCCCGGGACCGTCAAGCGCCAGTACACGCGCGACCTGATCGGCAAATGGGCGCAGAAATGCCATGTCCGCCTGGTTGGCAGCGACAATCTGGCGGGACTGTCCGAGGTCTATATGCGCGAAGGCTTTGTCGATGAAGAGGCTGTGCGTGCCGAGATCGCGCCGTGCTTCGTCGAACATGATGAGCTGCGGACCGACATCGTCGTGCTTGCCTGCACCCATTATCCCTTTCTGGCCAACCGCATGCGCAAGACAGCACCTTGGCCGGTCGATTGGCTCGATCCCGCCGAGGCGATCGCGCGACGGGCGCTCTCGCTGCTCGCGGACGCCGAGACCAGCCAACGCGGCGAGGCATTGCCGGAAGGCGCCGACCTTGCTGTCTTCACCTCGAAACGGGTTGACTTCCCGACTCGCCGCCTGATGCAGGGGTTTGGGCTGGCGATTTCCTGATATCTGGGAACATCACCCGGACCGGTGCGTTTTTCCCTCATTGCAAGACGGGAGAAACGATCATGCCAGCCACATCAAAGGCCCAGCAGAAAGCCGCCGGCGCGGCATTGTCCGCCAAGCGTGGCGAAACCAAGAAGAGCGAGCTCAAAGGCCCTTCGAAGGGAATGTACAAATCCATGAGCGAAAAGCAGCTCGAGGAATTCGCCGAGACCAAGCGTAAGGGGCTGCCCGAGAAGAAATCGAAACACTAGCCCGCCGCGCGTCCGACTGGGCGCACCCCCAATGGGCGGTCGGTTCCGGGTCCACGTTTGACCAACCAGCGGTCAAACACAAAGCCGGTGCTACCAGGCCCGGTGGCCGCGCCGTATCTTGTAGCGGATGACCTTGCGATGACCACGATGCGGCCATAACTTGTGATGTTTGTGTCCGCGCCAATGCCTAGCCTGCGCCGGCTCCGGCGCAAATGCCATCGAGCACTGCATTCAACGTCGAGGACCGCCTGCCATCACCAACGCCAGCCGCTGCAAGCTTGACACCAGTTAAATCTCCGTCTAATCAGCCCACCAACACCGGGCCTCAGCGTCCGGTGGTTTCTTTTTATGTGCGCAAGGCGTTTGGAAAGCCGCTCTATTCTTTCCGGAGTCTTGTCTAGAATGACGTGTCCCGTGGGTCTTCCGCCGCGTTGCGTGGGAAAACCCTGTCAGGTCTCGAAAACGGGGGCCAGAGGAGGGCGCGTTTCCTTCACCCGGACCATGAGGTTCCGGGTCTGTTGTTTTGAAAGGGAATGCGATGAGCAAGCGCGAATCCGCGAAATACAAGATCGACCGCCGTCTCGGCGAAAACATCTGGGGCCGCCCGAAATCCCCGGTCAACAAGCGCGAATACGGTCCCGGCCAGCACGGCCAGCGCCGCAAGGGCAAGCTTTCCGATTTCGGCCTGCAGCTGCGTGCCAAGCAGAAGCTGAAGGGTCACTACGGCGACGTTTCGGAAAAGCAGTTCCGCAAGGTCTATGAAGAGGCGGACCGCCGCAAGGGCGACACCTCGGAGAACCTGATCGGCCTGCTCGAATCGCGTCTCGACGCGGTCGTCTACCGCGCCAAGTTCGTGCCGACCATTTTTGCCGCTCGCCAGTTCGTCAATCACGGCCACATCAATGTCAACGGCAAGCGCGTCAACATCGGCTCATACCGCTGCAAGCCGGGCGACGTCATCGAAGTGCGCGAAAAGTCGAAGCAGCTGGTGATCGTCCTGGAATCGGTAGGCTTGGCCGAGCGCGACGTGCCTGATTACATCGAGGTCGATCATAACAAGATGACCGCGACCTTCGGGCGCATCCCCGGCCTGTCAGATGTTCCCTTCGCCGTGCAGATGGAACCGAACCTGGTCGTGGAATTCTATTCGCGCTGATCGATTTTCTTCATCTGCGACATCATCGAAGGCCGCCCTCGAGGCGGCCTTTTCTTTGGGGTTCTGAAAATCGATTTCGATTTTCGGGCCGATGCGCTACTCCGGGCAGCAACAAGGACTTTTGGGGCCGCCGCGCCATGAACATGCTGCCAGAAACAATCGAACCGATCAATGATGCCACAGGCGGCTTTCATCCGCTGTTTGCCGATGTGCCGTCCTCCGTCGAATTCAACAAGCTGCGCAAGCGGCTGCTGCGTCACGCCCGTCAGGCGATCGACGATTTTTCGATGGTCAGGCCTGGCGATCGCTGGCTGGTCGCCTTGTCTGGCGGCAAGGATTCCTACGGCCTGCTCGCTGTGCTGCTCGACCTCAAATGGCGCGGGCTGCTGCCGGTCGACCTGTTGGCCTGCAATCTCGACCAGGGCCAGCCGAACTTTCCGAAACACATTCTGCCCGATTATCTCAACGCATACGCCATTGCGCACCGCATCGAATATCAGGACACCTATTCGGTGGTGACCGACAAGCTTCCCCAGGGCAGCACCTATTGTTCGCTGTGCTCGCGGCTCAGGCGCGGCCATCTCTACCGCATCGCGCGCGAGGAGGGCTGCTCGGCTTTGGTGCTCGGCCACCACCGCGAAGACATTCTCGAAACCTTTTTCATGAACCTGTTCCATGGCGGGCGCCTCGCCGCCATGCCGCCAAAACTGCTCAACGACGATGGCGACGTCATGGTGCTGCGGCCGCTCGCCTATTGCGCCGAGGCCGATCTCGAAAAATTCGCCGGCGCCATGAAGTTCCCGATCATCCCGTGCGATCTGTGCGGCAGCCAGGACGGCTTGCAGCGCAATGCGATGAAGGCGATGCTCGACGACCTGGAAAAGCGCATGCCCGGCCGCAAGGACACGATGATCCACGCCATGACCAATGTGCGGCCCTCGCATCTGCTCGACAGAAAGCTGTTCGATTTCGCCGCACTCAACGAAACCCTGACACGGCAAGACGATGACTTTTGACGATACCGCGATCGACTGGCTCGCCAAGCTTCTATCCGACGCCGCCATTGCCGAGATCATGCCGCGCTTTCGCCGGCTGGATGAGGGCGACATCCGCCAGAAGACCTCGGCAGCCGATCTGGTGACGGAGGCCGATGTGAGTGCCGAGCGGCTCATCACCGTCAGGCTGCGTGAGCGCTACCCCCAGGCGATGATCGTCGGCGAGGAAGCCTGCTCCGACGACCCGGCGCTGCTCCAGGGCCTCGGCGAAGCCGATCTCGCCTTCGTCATCGATCCCGTCGACGGCACTTTCAATTTCGCCTCAGGCGTGCCGCTGTTCGGCGTCATGCTGGGCGTCGTGGTGAAGGGCGAGACCGTCGCCGGCATCATTCACGATCCCATCGGCAAGGACTGGCTGATCGGCGCCAGGGGTGCTGGCAGCCACATACGGCATGCGCATGGCACTTTGGAGAAGGTGCATGTCGCCGAGCCTGCGCCGATCTCGCAAATGACCGGCGCGGTTTCCTGGCAATATATGCCCGAGCCGGAACGGTCACGGCTGGCGCGCAACCAGACGAAGTCCTTGTCGCAATTCGGCTATCGCTGCGCGGCACACGAATACCGCCTGCTGGCGAGCGGCCACGCCCACTTTGTCGTCTACAACAAGCTGATGCCGTGGGATCATCTGGCTGGTGTGCTGATCCATGCCGAGGCAGGTGGTTACGCGGCGCGTTTCGACGGCAGCACCTATCGGCCTTCGCATGTCGGCGGTGGCCTTCTTGTCGCACCGGACGAAGCAAGTTGGCGCGAACTGCGCCGGGAACTCTGGGCGGAATAGGCCGTGCGGGATAGATCCGGTCCCAAGCGCAAGCCGATCATGTTCACCATCGACGCGGCCTACACGCAGAAGAGCCTTGAAACGTCGTGCTAGGCGGCCTTCAATTCGATGCGCAAGGTGAAGAAGCTCGCCGGCGCCGAACTGATGTATTCGCACGACATGGATAACTTCAAACCTATCGGACCGGCACGCAATTCTACGGCTGACCGCCGCCAATGCGGAGACAAAGACCATGCGCTATTTCGAACACGCCGAACCGGTCATCACGCTCACCGCCGGGCCGGTGAACGCCTATGCCGACGTGCTGCGCGGCCTCGGCCGCACCGTGCTCTACGACTACGACCCGGCGTTCCAGCTCTTTTACGAGGCGGTGGTCGACAAGGCGCAGAAGGCAATGCGGCTGTCGAACAAGCCGGTCATTCTCCATGGCGAGCCGGTCCTTGGCCTGGAGGCCGCCGCAGCCTCGCTTATCACGCCCGACGACGTCGTGCTCAACCTTGTCTCGGGAGTCTATGGCAAGGGATTTGGCTATTGGGCGAAGCGCTATTCGCCGCATCTGCTCGAAATCGAGGTGCCCTATAATGAGGCGATCGACCCGCAGGCGGTTGCGGCAATGCTGGAAGCGCATCCGGAAATCACCATCGTTTCCGTCTGCCACCACGACACGCCGTCGGGCACCATCAACCCGATCGACGCCATCGGCGCGCTGGTTTCGGCGCATGGCGCCTATCTGATCGTCGACGCCGTTTCGTCCTTCGGCGGCATGAAAACGCATCCTGAGGACTGCAAGGCCGACATCTATGTCACCGGCCCGAACAAATGCCTCGGCGCACCTCCCGGCCTGACGATGATGGGCGTCAGTGAGCGCGCCTGGGCCAAGATGAAGGCAAATCCACTGGCGCCACGCGCGTCGATGCTCAGCATCGTCGACTGGGAGCATGCTTGGTCGAAGGACAAGCCGTTTCCATTCACGCCGTCCGTGGCGGAGATGAACGGGCTCGACGTCGCGCTCGACCTCTATCTCAACGAGGGCCCGGCGGCGGTGTGGGCGCGACACGCGCTCACCGGCAGGGCCATGCGCGCCGGCGTCGCCGGCATGGGTCTGTCGATCTGGGCCGCCAGCGACAATATCGCATCGCCGATCACGACCGCCGTCCGGACGCCCGAAGGCATCGATGAGACGGCGGTTCGCCAGGCCGCGCGCGCCCGCTACGGCGTGATGTTTTCGTCGGGCCGCGGCGGAACATTGGGCAAGCTGACACGCATCGGCCATATGGGCCCGACCGCCCAGCCGATCTATGCGATCGCGGCGCTGACGGCACTTGGCGGCGCCATGAATTCCTTGGGCGAAAAGCTCGCGGTCGGCAAAGGCATCGATGCGGCGCTCGCCGTTATCGATGCCGACGTCTGAAAGGATCCATCCGCAGCGCTGATACTCGATGGAGGCTTTCGTCGAAAATTCGATTACATTTGTCCGCGCGAAACCGGAGACCCGAGATGAAATCTCGGTTCGCAATTGTCGCACTGGTCCTTGCCCTTGCCTTGGTTGCCGGTCCGAACGCGGCAAGATCGCAGGAACGCGCATGTCGCAGTCCCGATCCCGTCGACACCATAGATGAGATGTTCTCCGCGATCTTCGCCTGTTGGGAGCCGCCGCCCGGAACCGCGGGCATGACCCTGACGCTGCAGTTCTCAGTTCGCCGAAACGGCACGCTTATCGGCAAGCCTCGCGCCACTTACTCTCGTCTGGGGAATGATGACAGCCTCAACCGGGCCTTCGTCGCTTCCGTCCTCGATGCTCTCGATAAGGCCCTGCCACTGCCCGTTTCGGACAGCATGGGTGGAGCGATCGCAGGGCGTACGCTGTTCCCTCGCTTCACAGCAGCGAGTGGGGGTGCATCCTAAAGCGTGTCCGGCAATGTGCATTAAACCGGCGGGTTTTGCGGCTGGAAGAACCTACCGCGCTCGGCGATCAGCACCATCACCAATGCGCCAAGTGACACGCTGCAGAATCCGGCGGCCAACGGTGTCACCGTGCCGTTGAAGGCTTGGCCGATCAGAGTGCCGAGCAGGCCACCGAGGAAGGTCTGCATGAAACCCAGAATGGACGATGCCGTGCCGGCCAGCTGGCCGAGCGGCTCCATGGCGAGCGCGTTGAAATTCGCGCCGAGTGCGCCAAACGGGACCATCGCGCAGGCAAAGAAGGTGATGAAAAGCCAGAGCGGCATCTTCATTTGGATGGAAACGATCAGCCAGGCGAGGCTGATGGCCAGAAACAAGAGCAGCGCGCTCTGCGACAGGCGGCGCATGCCGATGCGGCCGACAAGGCGCGAATTCAGATAGTTCGAAAAGGCGAGCACGCCGGCGATCCCTGCAAAAATCACCGGGAACATCTCGCCGACGCCGAAGACGCCGACATAGATCTGCTGCGCCGAGTTGATGAAGCCGAACATTGCGCCGAAGGCAAAAGTGCTGGCGAAGGCATAGCAAAGTGCGATGCGATTGGTCAGCACGATGCGGAAGCCGCCGATGATGGATTTGGCCGTCAGCGACCTGCGATATTCGGGACGCAGCGTCTCCGGCAAGCGCAGCAGCGCCCACGCCGACACGATCAGGGCGCCGGCCGCCATGGTGATGAAAATCACGTGCCAGGTCGCGAACAGCATGATGAACTGGCCGATGCCGGGAGCAACGACCGGAATTGCCATGAAGACCATGAAGATCAGCGACATGACTTCGGCCATGCGCCGGCCGTCAAACGTGTCGCGCACGATCGAGACGGCGATGACGCGTGTGGCTGCGGCGCCGATGCCTTGCACTACCCTGCACAGGATAAGGATGGCGAATGTCGGGGCAATTGCCGCCGCACTCGCTGCCGCGACATAGATCACCAGCCCGACAACGAGCGGAGCACGGCGTCCGAAGCGGTCCGAAATCGGTCCGAAGAAGAGCTGCCCGCCGCCAAAGCCCAGAATGTAGGCGGCAATCACATACTGGCGGTGGTTTTCATTTTCCACGCCCAGCGAGGCCGATCTGCTGCAGCGCGGGCAGCATGATGTCGATGGCCAGCGAGTTGAGCGCCATCAACGCCGCGCACAGGGCGATGAATTCCCAGCGCGGAATAGGCAAGGCGCTTGCCCGTTGCGGCGCTTGTGCATGCTGATCCACGGCAAAGTCCGATCTTCCAACGAAAAAGCGCCGGCGCACCGGCGCATCCATTCGTCTTGTACCCCGATACCGGGGAGCTAATTAGTCTGCCGAGGTGAGGGCTGGCCCGGCGTTTAGCGCATGACCCCGAAATCGGAATTGATTTCGCTGGGGATCATGCGCAAACAAAATTCAGGCGGCGCCTTTGACACTGACGCCCTTTTCGACGAGGAACGTCTGCAGTTCGCCAGCCTGGAACATCTCGCGGATGATGTCGCAGCCGCCGACGAACTCACCCTTGACGTAGAGCTGAGGGATCGTCGGCCAGTTGGAATATTCCTTGATACCTTGCCGCAGCTCGGCCGAGGTCAGCACGTCGACGCCCTTGTAGTCGGCTCCGATGTAGTCGAGGATCTGCACGACTTGACCGGAAAACCCGCATTGCGGGAAACCGGGCGTGCCCTTCATGAAAAGGACGACGTCGTTGCCCTTCACTTCGCTGTCGATGTAGTCGTTGATGCCGCTCATAGAGAATCCTTTCATGCCCGCGGGAGTCGGGCTCGAAACATACCCTTTCAAATAAACCCATAGGTTGCCTGAAACAAGACGTTTGCCGCGTCGTCACGCAAATGGCGCAAAGGATGGCCTGATATTGGGCCAAGAGCATCGGCCAGCTATTTTCCCAAGGAAGCGATAAAGCGATAAAAAGGCGAGATGGCGCGGCAATCCTGATTGGTTCGTTACGCTGGCCTTGATCTGGTGGGTCAGCAATCGCGATCTGGTGCTCGCAAGTCAGCCTCGGCAGCTTTGCACGCCTGTTCCGCGATGCGCTGCACTGTCCCAACGCGCTTTTCTTCGACGGGCGGTCCCAGCGTTGTCGAATGGCGAGAGATCGATCGTCGGCGAAAAATATCCGGCAGGGCCGATCATTGCCGTCTCGGCGAAAAAGTAACGAGGGGTTGGACGCCGAGCTCAGTCCGGCACACTGGTCTGCAGGGCGAGCGCGTGCAGCACGCCGCCCATATTGCCCTTCAGCGCGTCATAGACCATCTGATGCTGCTGGACGCGGCTTTTGCCGCGAAAGCTTTCGGCCACCACCTCGGCCGCATAATGGTCGCCGTCGCCGGCCAGGTCGCGAATCGTCACCTTGGCGTCCGGAATGCCTTCCTTGATCAGCCGTTCGATGTCGTGCGCGTCCATTGCCATGCGAGGATTCCTTGTTCAGGTCGTGATCTCATAGATATGGTCGAAATGGCGGATGAACCACACCCAAACGATCCCACTCGATCATTTCATGGGTCCACGACCTCATTTGCCATGAAGCGAGGAAACCAGGATTCATGGGCAGCGGTCAATTCGCCGATAGGGATCGCCCGTGCCTCGCCGAGTTTCAGGTTACTACCGCCGGTCGAGCCGATCCACGGCGCAAAAATACCGAGCTTGCTCTGCTGTTCGCGAATGGCGTCCCATTCCTTGCTCTGCGGATCGATCGACAGCGTCAACAGATAGCGGCTCTGATCCTCGCCGAACCAGATCGGGATCGGATCGGTCCCGACCAGGCCGGGGACGGTCGCGCCGATGCCGGACGCCATCGCCATCTCGGCCAGCGCGACAGCAATGCCACCATCGGAAACGTCGTGCGCCGCGGTAACGACGCCTGAGTCGATCAGGGTGCGCACATGGTCGCCGACGCGCTTTTCATGGTCGAGGTCGACCGGCGGTGGCGGGCCGTCGGTGCGGCCATGAATGTCGCGCATGTAGGCTGACTGGGCGAGATGCGTTCCCCACATGGATGGCGCGCCGACCAGCAGGATCATCTGGCCCTCGGCGGCAAAGCCGATCCGCGCCATCTTCGACCAGTCGGCGATCAGTCCGACGCCGCCGATGGTCGGCGTCGGCAAAATGCCTCGTCCGTTGGTTTCGTTGTAGAGCGAGACATTGCCGGAAACGATCGGGAAGCCGAGCGCGCGGCAGGCGTCGCCAATGCCTTTCACGGCGCCGACCAGCTGGCCCATGATCTCGGGCCGTTCCGGGTTGCCGAAATTGAGATTGTCGGTGGCGGCGAGCGGCAGGGCGCCGGTGGCGGTAAGATTACGCCAGCACTCGGCCACCGCCTGCTTGCCGCCCTCGTAAGGGTCGGCCTCGCAATAGCGCGGCGTCACGTCGGAGGAGAAGGCGAGCGCTTTGGTCGGATGACCTTCGACGCGCACCACGCCGGCATCGCCGCCCGGAAGCTGCAGCGAATTGCCCTGGATCAGCGTGTCGTACTGCTCCCATACCCAGCGGCGCGATGACAGGTCGGGTCCGCCGAGCAGTTTCAGCAGCGCCTCGGCGACGTCGGCTTGTGGTGCATCGCTGGCAGCCAGGGGCACCGGCTTCTTCGGTTCGGCCCAGGGACGGTCATATTCCGGCGCCTGGTCGCCAAGGTCCTTGATCGGCAGGTTGGCGACCTCGTCGCCCTGGTGCAGCACGCGAAAGCGCAGATCGTCGGTGGTCTTGCCGACAATGGCGAAGTCGAGGCCCCATTTGTGGAAGATCGCCTCGGCTTCCTTTTCCTTTTCGGGGCGAAGCACCATCAGCATGCGCTCCTGGCTCTCCGACAGCATCATCTCATAGGCGCTCATGCGCTCCTCGCGCACCGGCACCTTGTCGAGGTCGAGCTCGATGCCGAGGTCGCCCTTGGCGCCCATCTCGACCGCCGAGCAGGTGAGACCGGCAGCACCCATGTCCTGGATGGCGATGACGGCACCGGACGCCATCAGTTCGAGGCAGGCTTCGAGCAGGCATTTTTCGGTGAAGGGATCGCCGACCTGAACGGTGGGCCGCTTCTCGTCGATCTTGTCGTCGAACTCGGCCGAGGCCATGGTGGCGCCGCCGACACCGTCGCGGCCGGTCTTGGCGCCGAGATAGACGACCGGCAGGCCGACGCCCTTGGCTTCCGACAGGAAGATGGCATCCGTCTTGGCAAGCCCCGCCGCGAAGGCGTTGACCAGGATGTTGCCATTGTAGCGCGCGTCGAAATTGACCTCACCGCCGACCGTCGGCACGCCGAAGGAATTGCCGTAGCCGCCAACGCCGGCAACCACGCCGGCGACGAGGTGCCTGGTCTTGGGATGATCCGGCGCACCGAAGCGCAGCGCATTCATCGCCGCGATCGGCCGCGCGCCCATGGTGAAGACATCGCGCAGTATGCCGCCAACGCCGGTCGCCGCACCCTGATAGGGCTCGATGTAGGAGGGGTGGTTGTGGCTCTCCATCTTGAAGATGACGCAGTCGCCGTCGCCGATGTCGACCACACCGGCATTCTCGCCCGGCCCCTGGATGACCTGCGGCCCGGTGGTCGGCAGCGTGCGCAGCCACTTTTTCGAGGATTTGTAGGAGCAGTGCTCGTTCCACATCGCCGAAAAGATGCCGAGCTCGGTAAAGCTCGGCTCGCGCCCGACCAGGTCGAGGATGCGCTGATATTCGTCGGGCTTCAGCCCGTGCGCGGCAATGAGTTCCCGAGTGATCGGCACGGAATTGGAAATGGTCATGGGCGGCAATTTATATCCTTGGGATCGAGTCCCCTCTTATCGCAAGCGCGAAGGCCGATACACCCATCAAGCGACGAAAAACGATGGAAAGCCACAGGGGCAGCAACCAGCGAAAGATTCGCTACTCGATCCGCAGGTTTCAAGCTGACTCAGGAGAAACTGTCGTAACCGGCACGGCCTTCGTCCAGAAGCCGCCTGATCGCGCCGACGCCGCCCGCGATGTCCTCTCGCCGACTCGGCTGTGAAACGCCGAAACGCACGCCGTGGAAAACCTGCTCGGAACGGCCCGCCTTGAACTCGTCCTCATCATCGATAAGCACGCCATGTTCGAGACAGGCATTCTTGAACGTGCCGGAAAGCCATGGATCAGGCAGGGTGAGCCAGACAAAGGGCACATTGTCCACGGCCTTGAAGTCGAACCCGGCCAGCGTCTCGCGCACGATCGCCATGCGCGCATTGATCTCGACGATGCTGCGCTTGCGCATCTCGCTGGCCTGGCCGGACAGCACCAGCCGGCTACACACTTCGGCCAGCAGGAAGGGGAGGCCGCCCGTCAGCATCTTGTGAGCGACCCGGATCCGGTGGCGATAGGCCGGCGGACAGGCGAGCCAGCCGCCGCGAACACCAGCCGCGACGGATTTCGACAGGCCGCCGGCAACGATGGTCCGTTCGGGGGCATATTCGGCCAAGAGCGGCGTCGGGTCGTCGGTCAGATCGCCATAGAGATCGTCCTCGATCAGGACGACATTGTATTCGCGCGCGACGCGCGCGATGGCCTCGCGCCGCGTTGCCGACAGCGTCACCAGTGTAGGGTTCTTGGCCGTAGGCATCAGGAACAGCATTTTCGGGTGTTTTTGCGCGCAGACGCGCTCGAAATCCTCTGGATCGAGTCCTTCCTCGTCCGACGTCACCAGCGCGGTCCGGCGGCCGATCAGGCCGGCGCTGCGAGAAATCTGCGAATAGGTGAGGTGCTCGAAGACGATATAGTCGCCGGGCGTGGTGAGCGCGGCAATCGCCGCCATAACCGCGGCATGGGTGCCGAGCGTCGGAACGATGCCATCAGGGCTCGGGCGAAACGAATTTCGCGACAGCCAGCTGCAGCCGGCCTCGAACCAGCGGTCAGGAAAATCCCGTGTATAGCTTGAAATTTCATACGGATGGTCCTGCGCCGTGCGCGAGAGCACATCGGCGACAATGTCGCCCTGGCCGATATCCGGCGCAGCCGTGCTGTCGAAGCGCAGTTTGCCGCGAGGCGCATCGATATAACGCGTGCCCTCCACGTGGGGGTCAGGCGCCAACGGATCGGTCTTGGTGTCATGCCGGCCTAGGACATAGGTTCCGCGTCCGACCTCGCCGCTCACCAGCCCTCGCTCGCGCAACAATTGGTAGGCCCGGCCAACCGTACCGACGGTCGTGCCGATGTCGTATGCCAGATCGCGCTGCGGCGGCAGTTTCGCCCCCGCGTCGATCACGCCGCGGTCGATGTCCGTTTCAATGGAATCTGCAAGCCGCTGATAGAGGGGTCCGGAGCCGGACGTAAGGCCAGGAAGCCAATTTGTCATGGTGACAATTTTCTATATTGCACCGCATTGAGAGTCAATACATACGGATTACGTGACAAAAGGGTACAATCTCCAAACTCTGGTAGCAAGAAAATGGCTGCAATCGATACAATCCGTTACACGAGAGCTGAATTGCCCGGAGCCCGCCCGTCAGGCCGGCAAGGCTATGTCCGTCGCCTGGTGCGCACGGTCCGGTCACTCGCAAACCGGATCGGCAGCCTGCTGGATCGCCGGCGCAGCCGGCTGGTCTTGCTGGAAATGACCGACGATCAGCTCAGGGATATCGGCATCTCGCGCTGCGAGGCCCACCGTGAGGGTCTGAGGCCGTTCTGGGACTGAGAATACGTCTCGCGTGCCCCGTCTCGAATAGCGGGGTGGTATATCGGCAGGCCGGCGTTGAGTGCCGCTGTAATCTTCTTCATCGCCGAGAAGCTACCCTCCTTCTTCTTCCTCTCGATCTCGGAAATGTGTGGCGCACTGAGATCGACCGCGGCAGCGAGGTCGCGAGCAGGCGGACCACGATGCACCCGCAGACCTTCACTGCATTCTCGCCCCGCGAGGTCTCCGATGAACAGGCTATTGCTGAAAACAGCTAATTCGCCTATTTTCGGGGTAATGAAGGAAGTCATTATGGCGAGTTTCACCCTAACAGATCTCGGCAACAAATCCGGCGAGGTTGTGGAGGCCGCGTTCCGGGGTCCTGTCGACATCACCAAGCGCGGCAAGCGCAAGTTCGTTCTCCTGACGGCGGAGCAGTTCGACCGTCTCGCCGGCCGTAGCGCCCAGCGGGCACACCGCGTCGAGGACCTGTCGGCCGAGGAACGCGAAGAGCTTCTCGCCGCCCTTGACGCCGTCGCGCGCGACGATGACCGGGATGACTGAGCCGGACCACGGACAGATCATTCTCTATTCCTATCTGTGGGCGCGGGAATATGACCGGGGGGAGGAAAGTGGACGCAAGGCGCGGCCGACCTGCGTGATGCTGATCGTTGCGGGCAAGAACGGCCGCCAGAAGGCCCTGCTCTTTCCAATCACGAGCCGGCCGCCGCGCTCTGGCGCTCGCTGCGTTGAAATTCCGGAGACTGAGGCCCGTCGCGCCAACCTCTATACGCCGGCTTGGGTGATCGTCGATGAATTCAACACCGATGATCTCGCTACCTCCTGGGCGCTCGAAGACGCCAAGCCGCTCGGCCGGTTCACGCGCAAGTTCATGTCGCGGATCGCCGGCGAAGCCGCGGCGGCGATCCGCGCCGGCGCCGCGCGAACCGTACCGAGACGATAGAGGCGGCCCGGACTGGGTGTAGCGCGCCCTCCGGATGCCCTGTCTTCATTGCAGAATTGCAGGATAAACCCGGGGAGACCTATAACCAGACCGGCGATCTGCAGCAAGCCATGACACTACGCAGCCGCACCGCAGGCCGGATTGCCTGTTTGCCAGCGCGCGATGTCCGAACCGATGCGTGCACCGAGCGGCTCGTTCATCAGCGGACCGTAGACGTCGATGCGGCGTGAATTGCCTTGCGCCTGCACGACCAGCAACGGCTTTCCGCCATAATGCTTGACCGGGACCAGCAGGAAGCGTGGCGTGCCGGTGAACGAATTCAGCTCATTGGCCATCTGATAGGGCTTGAAGGCGGGATCCTTGCTGGCAATCCAGCATTTGTGGGCGGCGATCGCCACCTGTTCCATGGCAAGCAGCGCCGCACTTTTGCCCAAAGGCGCCGAAGCGCTTTTAGGCTTCGATTGGCAGGAGGCGAGCACAAGGCCGGCGGCGGCGACGAGAGCGAGGCGGGCGATCGTCTGTCTCGGGCTCATGCGGCGCCTATTTCGAATTCGGAAAAAGATGAATGCTGAAGATATCAAGCGGCGATGCCGAGGGCACTTTCGAACAGTGCCCGGCCGTCGCTGCCGCCATGCGCCGCTTCGATCAGGTTCTCGGGATGCGGCATCAGGCCGAGCACATTGCCCTGGCCGTTGACGATGCCGGCAATGTCGTTGATCGAGCCGTTGGGATTGGTGCCTTCGGCATAGCGGAACACCACCTGGCCTTCGCCTTCGAGCCTGCGAAGCGTCTCGGCGTCGGCAAAATAATTGCCGTCGTGATGCGCCACCGGCGAGCGGATGATCTGGCCCGGCTGATAGCGGCGGGTGAACATTGTGTTGGCGTTGGCGATCTGCAGCTTGACTTGCCGGCAGACGAATTTCAGCGATGTGTTGCGCATCAAGGCGCCCGGCAGCAGCCCAGCCTCGACCAGGATCTGGAAGCCGTTGCAGACACCGATGACCATAACGCCCTTGGCCGCCTTTTCGGCCACCGCCCGCATCACCGGCATGCGCGCGGCAATGGCGCCGCAGCGCAGATAGTCGCCGAAGGAGAAGCCGCCCGGAATGGTGATCAGGTCGACATCGGGGATTTCGGTGTCGGTCTGCCAGACGGTGACTGGTCGCGTTCCCGAAATCTTGGTCAGCGCCGCGATCATGTCGCGGTCACGGTTGAGGCCTGGCAGGAGGACGACGGCTGCTTTCATTTTGGTTCGTAAGGCCTCTGGGCTTCGGCAAGTTCGCGCGATTCGAGACGGCGTTCTATGCGTTCGAGACGATCGTCTTGACGGCCAAGGACGCCGTAGATGTTATGGATGTCGCTTTGCGTTGCGACCATGTGACCTCGAACTACGTTCAACTCCCGCTTCACTTCGGAAACATCTTGTCGAAGTTCAGCAACTTCGTGATGCACACCCTTCAGGAGCTCATACATCAATTCGTTCGTGGCTTCCGTCATATACCCTCCGGCACAACCTCAGGTAATGGCCACACTATAGTTCTCAATCACCGTATTCGCCAGAAGCTTGTCGCACATGGCTTTAAGGTCGGCCTCGGCCTTGGACTTGTCGCTCTCCGCAAGTTCGACGTCGAAAACCTTGCCCTGCCGCACCTGGCCGACGCCGTCAAAGCCCATCCCGGACAGCGCATGTTCGATCGCCTTGCCTTGCGGGTCGAGCACGCCGTTCTTGAGGGTTACGGTAATGCGGGCCTTGATCACGCTGGACATGCTCCTGTTCGAAGTGTTGAGCGGCAAAAATCTCAGTGCGGCTTGCCTTTGACGCCATCGGTCGAGGCGACGAGCACCGGCCCGGCGGGGCGCGGCGGCTCGTTCTCGTTCATGATGCCAAGGCGGCGGGCGACTTCCTGATAGGCTTCGACGAGACCACCCATGTCGCGGCGGAAACGATCCTTGTCGAGCTTGTCCTGCGTCGCCACGTCCCACAGACGGCAGGAGTCCGGCGAGATCTCGTCGGCAACGACGATGCGCATCATGTCGCCTTCGAACAGCCGGCCGCATTCGATCTTGAAGTCGACGAGCTGGATGCCGACGCCCATGAACAGGCCTGAAAGGAAGTCGTTGACGCGGATGGCCAGCGCCATGACGTCGTCGATTTCCTGCGGGCTCGCCCAGCCGAAAGCGGTGATGTGCTCTTCAGACACCATCGGGTCGTCGAGCGCGTCGGCCTTGTAATAGAATTCGATGATCGAGCGCGGCAGCACGGTGCCTTCCTCGATGCCAAGACGCTTGGCCAGCGAACCGGCAGCGACATTGCGCACCACCACCTCGAGCGGGATGATCTCGACTTCCTTGATCAGCTGCTCGCGCATGTTGAGCCGGCGGATGAAGTGGGTCGGAATGCCCATCCGGTTGAGATGGTTGAAGATGTGCTCGGAAATGCGGTTGTTGAGCACGCCCTTGCCATCGACGATTTCGTGCTTCTTCTTGTTGAAAGCGGTCGCGTCGTCCTTGAAGAACTGGATCAGTGTTCCCGGCTCAGGTCCCTCATAGAGGATCTTGGCCTTGCCTTCATAAATGCGGCGGCGATTTTTCATCTGATCTTTTCTCTGGATTTCCGGGCAGGCGGCAAGCGACCAGTTCCTGTCCGTTTGCCTAAATTAGTGCGGCAGCGGTAGGGGTTCAATGCCGGTGTCTATCCCAATCGCACTGTTTGCTCAATCGGCAAATCCTTTCAATCACCGCTTTCCGGAATGAAATGCCGCAGCGCAGCAAGTGACGTACCATATTGACCGGCCCGCAGCCTTTTGGTTTGTGCTGCGGCAATACACATATTTCAACTGCCAACGAATCGGATTGACCGGAGGGATGCCATGAGCAGCATGAAAGATCGCGAGGAGGGCTTCGAGCGCAAATTCGTAATCGACGAGGAACTCCGGTTCAAGGCCTCGGCCCGCCGCAACAAGGCGCTCGGCCTGTGGGCCGCCGAAAAGCTCGGCAAGGCCGGGGCCGACGCCGAAGCCTATGCTAGCCAGGTAGTCCTCGCCGACATCGAGGAAGCCGGCGATCACGACGTTTTCCGCAAGATCCGCAAGGATTTCGACGAAGCCGGGGTCGTCCAGTCGGACCATCAGATTCGCCGCACCATGGACGATCTGATGGCGCTGGCAATCGAGCAGATCAAGAACACCTGATCGTTGCTCTGAGCCAATTGACTCACTGGACCAATCGACCGGCTGGTCTCTCCAGGCGGTTTTTCTTTGCCTTTGCGGTCGTTTCCGGCTGAACTGCATTAGAGCGACATGCATCCATTCGGACGCACAAAGTAGCTCTAAAATTTTGAGTCCTCGCATCGGCCTTTCTGATTTTTGGGCCGATGCGAGAGCGAATAAGGAAGGCGCCCATGTCCCTGAAGTCACGCCTTGCGGCCGATGAAACGTTGTGCACCGCATGGTCCGGCGTGCCTGATGCCCTGACGGTCGAGATTCTTGCCAGACAAGGTTTCGATGCCGTCACCCTCGATATGCAGCATGGCGGACATCACGAGGACAGCGTGCTGCGCGGCCTTGGGCCGGTTCTGGCCGCCAACAAACCGGCGCTGGTGCGCATTCCGGTCGGCCGCTTCGACATGGCCAGCCGCGCGCTCGATTTCGGCGCCGAGGCGGTGATTGCGCCGATGGTGAATTCGGTGGCGGACGCGCGGCTATTTGCCGCCGCCATGAAGTACCCGCCACTCGGCGAGCGCTCCTGGGGCCCGACTTATGCCTTTCCGCGTCATGGCAAGGGCGACTATGCCGACTGGCTGCGCGACAGCAACGAGCGCACCATGGCCTTCGCCATGGTCGAAACGCGCGCCGCCCTCGATGCGCTCGACGGCATCCTCGACACGCCGGGTATCGACGGCATCTTCCTTGGCCCATCGGATTTCTCGATTGCCTGGTCGAACGGCGCCGCCGTCAACTCGACGCTCGAAAGCATGATGGAAACCGTTGCCTCGATCGCCGAGCGGACACGCAAGGCAGGCAAGCATGCTGCAATCTACGTCATCGAGCCGGCCATCGCCGGCCGTGTGGTGTCGATGGGCTATCGGCTGCTGGCGATGGGTTCCGAGCATGCGCTGATCGGTCTGGGGGCAAAGACCCTGCTGAAGAGCGTGAGGGACTCGATCGGCCCCTAAAGCGCGTCGCAATGGAGGGATGTAACGCGCTTAAAGTCTTTGTTTTATGCATGTCGTTGTCCCAAAACCGCTTCGCACTTTTGGTCGACATGCACTAAAGGTCGGTCAGGAATTTCGCAAAAGTCATCGATCCTTCGGGCCATGGGCCGAAGCCGGAATCCGCATTGAGATGGCCAGCATCGCCGGCATCGATGAACAGCGAGCCCCAGGCGCCGGCAATGTCCTCGGCCACGTCGAACATGCAGAACGGATCGTTGCGGCTGGCGATCACCACCGAGGGAAATGCCAGCGGCTCGCGCGGGTAGGGACCGAAGGTCATCAGGTGCCTGGGTTTTATCTTGGGATTGGCGACGTCGGGCGGCGCCACGAAGAAGGCTCCGGCGACCGGACGCTGGAACTGCGGCATTGCCTGGACAACGGCGGCGACGCCGAGCGAATGCGCGACGATAACGACCGGTCGTTCTGCCTCGTTGACCGCCTTCGCCACGCTCGCCGTCCAGTCTTCGCGCACCGGCTTCGACCATTCCGCCTGCTCGACACGGCGCGCCGTCGACAATTTCGATTGCCAGCGGCTCTGCCAATGGTCGGGCCCGGAATTGGTGTAGCCCGGCACGATAAGAATGTCTGCATCCCTGACTTTCATGGCGCGCATGTAGCGAGGGACACGGTTTCGTGCAACCGTGCATGATCCCAAAAAATGTGAAGCGGTTTTTGGACAAGATCATGCGCAAAACAGGGTCTGATCGGTGCGATTGCTCACAAATAGTGAACACCATGTTCGCTTTTTGCCGTCTTGTGTGAACGATCGCGATCGACGATCTGTCATCGGGAAGAAACAGCCGTGTAAATGAGAACCCGGATTTGGACCTGACACGACGTACAATGGTAGGTGGCGCCGGGCTCCTGGCTTTTGGGATCTCGTCGAAGGCCGCCCAAACGGAGACTTTGATGAGCGAACTGCCTTTTGCCGCCACGACCCCGGTCAGCGTTGCCCGCGTCGGGTTACGCGCGCGGAATGCCGAAAGCCTGGCCGCTTACTATCGCAACGTCGTCGGTCTGCGGGAACTGAGCCGCGCCGGCGGCACGATCACGCTGGGCGCCGCCAATCGTCCCTTGCTCGACATCGAGGCGGATGCAGCGGCGAAGCCCGACGATCCGCGCAGCGCCGGCCTCTTCCACACAGCCTTCCTGCTGCCCAGCCGGACCGATCTCGGGCGCTGGATCAACCATGCCATCGCCAACAAGATCGGCATCGAAGGCGCATCGGACCATCTGGTCAGCGAGGCACTTTACCTGACCGATCCTGAAGGCAACGGCATAGAGATCTATGCCGACCGCCGCCATGAGGACTGGAAGTGGAATGGCGACAAGATAGCGATGGCGACCGAACGGCTGAATATTTCGTCGGTCGTCGCCGACGTGCCGGCCGGCGATGCCGGCTGGCATGGCATGCCGGACAACAGCATCATCGGCCACGTCCATCTGCGCGTCGGTCGCCCGGAAGACGCCGAGGCCTGGTGGCACCAGGAGTTCGGCTTCGACACGGTGGCGAAATATGGTAGCGCGGCGGTATTCCTGTCGTCAGGCGGCTACCACCACCACATCGGCGCCAATTCGTGGCAGAGCGCCGGCGCCGGCCGGCGCGATCCTTCCCGGTCCGGCCTGGCCTGGGTCGAAATGCGTTCCGATAATGTGACTGAGGCAACCACCCGCGAGGATCCATGGGGAACGGTGATCAGGACCGTTTCCGGCAAGGCTTGATCTTCGAACCTGATGGTGCGCGCTGAGCAGGTGAAGGCTGCGCTAGGCTGGAGCACCCACTCATCCGTCTCGGCGCCGCGCGCCGATCCACCTTCTCCCACAACAAGGGGAGAAGGGCGAGCCTGGCGTTTGCGCCTCGGCAAATCTCGCAGTTTGATGGTTGGCGGCAAGGTCGATGCCGTCTAGGACCGGTCAAATCCGCGCGACCTCACGCTTCCCCGAACACACGCTTGAAGATCGTGTCGACATGCTTGGTATGATAGCCAAGGTCGAATTTTTCACGAATCTCGGCTTCGGGCAAGGCTGCGGTGACCTCTTTGTCAGCCAAAAGTTCCTCAAGGAAATCAGCGCCTTGCTCCCACACTTTCATGGCGTTTCTCTGCACCAGCCGGTAGGCGTCCTCACGGCTGACACCGGCCTGGGTCAGCGCCAGTAGCACACGCTGCGAATGCACGAGGCCGCGGAACTTGTTCATGTTCTTCAGCATGTTGTCGGGATAGACGAGCAACCCGTCGATGACACTGGTCAGCCGCGACAGTGCGAAATCGAGCGTCACGGTCGCATCCGGGCCGATCATGCGCTCGACCGACGAATGCGAGATATCGCGCTCGTGCCAGAGCGCCACGTTCTCCATCGCCGGTAGCGCGAAGGAACGCACCATGCGCGCAAGCCCGGTGAGGTTTTCGGTAAGCACCGGGTTACGCTTGTGCGGCATCGCCGACGAGCCTTTCTGTCCGGGCGAAAAATACTCTTCCGCCTCCAGCACCTCGGTGCGCTGCAGATGGCGGATCTCGATCGCCAGCCGTTCGATCGACGATGCGATGACACCGAGTGTCGCGAAGAACATCGCGTGGCGGTCGCGCGGGATCACCTGCGTCGACACCGGCTCCGGCTTCAATCCGAGTTTCTTCGCCACATGCTCTTCGACATAGGGATCGATGTTGGCGAAGGTGCCGACAGCACCTGATATGGCGCACGTCGCAATATCCTCACGCGCGTGCACCAGTCGCTCGCGGCAGCGCGAGAATTCGGCATAGGCCTGTGCCAGCTTGACGCCGAAGGTGGTCGGCTCGGCATGGATGCCGTGGCTGCGGCCGATGGTGATTGTGTCCTTGTGTTCGAAAGCGCGGCGCTTGAGCGCCGCAAGCAGGTCGTCGATGTCGGCCAGAAGGATGTCGCTGGCGCGGGTGAGCTGCGCGGCAAAGCAGGTGTCGAGAACGTCCGAGGAGGTCATGCCCTGATGGATGAAGCGGGCATCCGGCCCGACGAATTCGCTGAGATGGGTGAGGAAGGCGATGACGTCGTGCTTGGTCACGCGCTCGATCTCGTCGATGGCCTCGACGTCGAATTTCGCGGCCCCGCCCTTTTCCCAGATGGTCTTGGCGGCCTCCTTCGGGATCACGCCGAGCTCGGCCAGGGCGTCGCAAGCGTAGGCCTCGATCTCGAACCAGATGCGGAACCGGGTTTCGGGCGACCAGATGGCCACCATTTCCGGCCGGGAGTAGCGAGGAATCATCCGTCAGTCCTGACTTGCGAGGGCATTCGCCCGCGTCCTAACAGAGCCGGACAAAATGCTCAACGCTGCTGCCGCGCAAACCAGATGCTGGCGAGAGCGAGCGCGATGAAACCGAGCGGAAAATAAAGCCGGATGCCTAGAACGATGAATTGATACAACGCAGTCGCCATTGTGTGCACGAACTGGATGGCCCAGGCGATGGTCAGTGCGGGTTCATGCCACTGGGCATAGTAGGAACGGTATTGCAGCGCAAAGAGCCCACCGGTGAGGCCGATCGTAGTGGCAAGAAGGCAGACAAACGCGGCCGCCAAGGGCCGCGCGCCGCGGTTTGCGGCACCCTGCTGTGGGCCGCAGCGATGGGCGCCAGCGCGCTTGCCAATCTGCTGTTGGACGACTGGGAGACTCCGGCAAAGATCCGCTTCGTCTCGTTGCTCTATGCGGCCGGCGGTGCGCTCGCTTTTCCGGTTGGCCTGTTCCTGGCGCGGCTCGTCTCGCTCGGACGGCATTGGCAAGTTGCCTTGCCGATACGATCCAGTCGGTTGTGTATGGCGGCGAGCGGCGTCACAGCCGGCCGGTTACCGCGATCCAGCGATAGTCCGGCCCTTCGAATCCGTACTGGCGTACCGCGATCAGCACGGCATAGGCGCTGAGGCCCTGCATGGAAAATGTCTGCACCGCGCCGATCCGATAGCCGTTCGGGCAGCCTCTGCTCTTAGGGATCGACTTGTCTTCGTGCAGGAGCTCAGTCTTGCCGCCGTCTTTCGCCTCGATGCGCAGCAAACGAAAGCCGTTGATCTCGCCGAGGCTCTGGCAGGCTTCCGTGTCGTTCATACCGATCTCGTCGAGCCGGAACTCGAGCGGATCATCGACCGGCGAAAAGATCGGCCGCGGGTTGACCACCATGCGGAACGGATCGGCCGAAAGTTCGGTCACCGGGTTGAAGCCGGCGGTGATGCCGCGATTCGCGGTCAATTCCGCCTGCTTGATGATAGCTTCGCCTTTCTGCCGAGCTGCAAGGCGCGCCGCGTCGAGCGTTGCGTTCTCGTTGTCAAGCCGCACCCTGATCGGCGTGCCCTTGAGAAAACTGTCGTCGGCCGTGTCGATATAATAGCGATTGGCATAGGGGAATCCCGACCCGTCCTGGACACCATATTCCTCGAAGGCGAAGATGCCGCCATCCCCAGTGAAGCCGAGGATTTCAAGCTCGGCGACATCGCCGGCATGCGCGGCGAGCGAGATTGCAAACTGGGCAAGGAGGGAAACGGCAAACAGGGCAAGAATTCGCATCGGATTTCCGTTTGAGCAGCCAGCGTTGTTTCGACCACTATCACGACATCGTCAAAACGTCGTGCCCTCTGAGACGCGAACCCGATGCATCCAATCGCGCTGTCATTTGTTTATGTTGGCAGCTTCACCGCATCGGCCCGAAAAATCGGAATCGATTGTCGGAAAGCTCGATGCGTTGATTTAAAGTGTTTAGAGCGTCCTTTGCGCGTCCAAAAGGACGCGCGGCGCTCTTATGGAGAACCCATAATGATCGATGCAGCCAGCATTCGCGAACATATGGAAGTGATCGGCGCCGACGGCGTCCATGTCGGCACCGTCGACAAAGTTGAGGGACAACGAATCAAGCTGACCAAGCGCGACAGCGGCGAGGGCTCTCACAGGGGGCATCACCACTTCATTCCGCTCAGCCTCGTAGCCGAAGTCGAGGGCCAGAAAGTGCGGCTGTCGGCAAATTCGGATGTTGCGGTCACATTCGAGGAAGAGAAATCCGACCCCACCTGATCACGGCCAATAATTACGGCCCCATTTTGATTACGGCAGCGCGCATTCAGCGCGACGACCAGACCGGAAACAGGTCGCCATCGGCTGGCGTCGCGGCAAAGACGCCGCGGCTGATGGCGCGCGCCATGGTGACGCCGGCCGCTGCGTAGAGGTCGATGGCGTCATTGGGCGCGAGCTCGATACCGCTCTTGCCGGTCGCCAGCGCGAAAACCAGATCCCCGTCGGCCGGCGTGTGTGTCGGCCAAATGGCGCGCACGAAGCCGTCATGCGCTGATATCGCCAGGCGTTTGGCGGCGGCCTTGGTGAGGACGGCGTCCGTGGCGATGATGGCGATGGTCGTGTTGCCGCCGATCTTCGTCCGTTTCCCGATATGCTTGTCGCGAAACTTCAGCAGGATCGTTTTCGCGTCCTCCGGCATCGGCGAGGGATAGCCAAGCCCGCCGAACTCGTCGCCGATCTCGAAGGGCGCTGCCCAGAAGTGGCGGGTTTGGGCGATCGTCACCGAGCCGGTCGGATTGACGGCGGCGAGCGCGCCGATGGTGACGCCGCTGTCGAGCACCGTCGAGGCCGATCCGAGGCCGCCCTTCAGGCCGGAACTCAACGCACCACTGCCCGCGCCGACAGTGCCGAGCGGAAAATCGATGCCGACTGCCTGTACCGCCTCATAGCCGAGATCGCGATAGGGCGGATACCGGCCCCAGTCCTTGTCGCCGCCATTGCGCAGGTCGAACAGGATCGCCGCCGGCACGATCGGCACGCGAAAGCCGCCGACCTCGACACCGATGCCCCTTTCACGCAGTGCCGCCTGTACGCCGGAGGCGGCGTCAAGACCGAAGGCCGAACCGCCCGAAAGCACCACAGCATGGATCGCCTCGATTGAATTGTGCGGCTCGAGCAGGTCGGTCTCGCGGGTGCCTGGCGCACCGCCCAGGATCTGGACACCGGCCACCGCCGGTTCGTCGCAGACGATGGTGGTCACCCCGGACTTCAGCCTCACATCGGAAGCGTTGCCGACGCGCAGGCCGGCGACATCGGTGATGAGATTGCGCGGCCCTGTCCGAAACATTATTTGGCCTCCGCCGGCACGAAATATGCGCCGTCGAAACGGAAGACCCGATAGAGGTTCTCGGTCAAGTCGCCCTTGCCGTCAAAGCGGATGGGTCCGATCGCGGTGCTGAAGTCATGCGCGGTAAGCGCATCGGCCAATGGCTTGCCGGAGGTTTCCGCCAGCGCGGTCGCCGCTTCGGCGATCTCGACCGCCGCAAAGGCCGGCAGCGTGTAGCCGTCCGGCACGATCTTTTGCGCGGCAAAGCTGTCGAGCACCTTGGAGTCGGCGACATCATCCCATTCGGGCGGCGCGATCATCAGCGTGCCCCTGGCATAAGCCACGTCGCCGGGCGGTGTGCGCAGCGCTTCGCCGCCGGCAAAGGTGATGCCGGCATCGAGCTGGCCGGCGTCGCGACCCATGATGGCGATGTCGTCACCGTCGCCGCCGGCGAAGACATGCGTTGCGCCGGCTTTCCTCAGCCGCCCGATCAGCCCGATCTGGTTGTCGAGCTGCGGCCGGAATGTGTCGACGAACACCGGTTTCAGCGCCGCCTGCTCGGCTGCCGCCCGAAGCGTCTCGGCGATTTCGCGGCCGTAGATAGTGCCGTCGTCGACGATGGCGAACAGTTCGTTCTGCCATTGGCGAGTGAGGATGGAGGCGACTGCGTTGCGCTCGTCGTCGCCGCGCGGCCCGAGACGAAAGATCGGCCAGCCGGTTTTGGCGCGCCGGTCGGTCAGGCTTTCGATGCGCACGCCGACGGTGATGACCGGTATGTTGGCGTCCTTCAGGATCGGCAGTGCCGCCTCGATCGCCTCGGTGCAGAGGAAGCCGACGACCACGCCGACTTTCGCCGCAGCGAATTCCCTCGCTGCGGCAGCCCCACCATCGGCCGTGCAGGCGTCATCAACAACCTTGAGTTGAGCACCGTTCGCCTCTGCCGCCAGGCCAGCGCCCGCCTCGATCTGCTTGCCGAGGATCGCCGACGGCCCGGACAGTGGTGCTGCGACGCCGACCAGCAGCGTCTCAGCGTTCGCATCACCGGCGAGAGACAGCCAGGCCAGCACCGCTATTGTCGTTGTCCTGGGTCGCATGCGAGCGAAAGAATTCCTCTGCACCGGTCGCGTGTTTGCCGGAGCCACTTCCTGCCAAGACCTAAAGGCTGGTCAGCTTTCACGCAACACGCGAAATTCAAGATGCATGTCAACCACTTCGCTTGTGGCATGCAATATGCCGCCATATATAACGGTTCGGTTCACCTCGCTTCAAACCAATGGAAATCGCCGGTGCTGAAGAAGAACGACATAGGGCCGCAGGCCTATCGCGACGCGATGAGCCATTTTGCCGGCCACGTCCATGTGGTTACCACCGACGGTCCCGCCGGCAGGCGCGGTGCGACTGTCATTGCAGCCTGTTCGGTCTCGGACACGCCGCCGACCATCCTGGTCTGCCTCAATTGCGAAAATCCCAAGAATGAGCCGTTCGTGAAGAATGGCAGGTTCGCCTTGAACACGCTGGCTTCGGACCAGGAGGCGCTGTCGGTCGGCTTTTCCGGCCTCACAGGTCTGCCCGTCGAGGAACGTTTCGCGTTGGGCGATTGGGACGTGATCTCGACCGGTGCGCCGACGCTGAAGGGCGCGCTCGCCGTGTTCGACTGCGAACTGATCGACACCAAGGATCTGGCCACCCACCGTGTGCTTTTTGGCAAGGTGACAGGCCTGCGCACCGGCGATAATTTGCGGCCGCTGATCTATCACGACCGCGGCTATCACGCTCTGTAGAGGCCCTGGATGGCTGCACCAACGGAGAGAGAATGACCGAGTTGAAACCACGCCCGGCGCCGCCGACGATCGACGAGACGCTCGATCTGCTGACCGGTGCGGACTATATGGCGGATCGGTCACTGGCGACCGTGCTGTTCTTATCGCTGCGCATGAAGCGGCCGCTGTTCCTTGAGGGCGAGGCCGGCGTCGGCAAGACCGAGATCGCCAAGGTGCTGGCGCAAGCGCTCGGCCGCCGGCTGATCCGCCTGCAATGCTATGAAGGCCTCGACGTCTCGTCCGCCGTCTACGAGTGGAACTACGCCGCGCAGATGATCGAGATCCGCATGGAAGAAGCGGCCGGCAAGGTCGACCGCTCCGACATGGAGCGCAACGTCTTTTCCGAAAAATACCTGATCCGCCGCCCGGTGCTCGACGCACTGACCGGCAAGGCGGGCGCCGCCCCGGTTTTTCTGATCGACGAGCTCGACCGCACCGACGAGGCCTTCGAGGCATTCCTCCTCGAAATTCTCTCCGACTTCCAGGTGACGGTGCCCGAACTCGGCACGATCAAGGCGCAGGAACCGCCGATCGTCATCATCACCACCAACCGCACCCGCGAGATCCATGACGCGCTGAAGCGCCGCTGCCTCTATCACTGGGTCGACTACCCGAATGCCGAGCGCGAGCTGGAGATCGTGCGCAGAAAAGTACCGCAGGCCAACAGCCGGCTGTCGGCAGAGGTGGTTTCGTTCATCCAGAAGCTGCGCCAGATCGAGCTGTTCAAGGTGCCGGGGGTTGCCGAGACCATCGACTGGGCAGGCGCGCTGACCGAACTCGACAAGGTGGCGCTCGATCCGGAAACCGTTTCCGACACGATCGGCGTGCTGTTGAAATACCAGGACGACATTGCCCGTATAGAACAGGGCGAAGGCCGGCGCATCCTCAACGAGGTGAAGGCCGAGCTTTCGGCGGCGGAGTAGGCGATGGCAACGCCGCGTCCCGAACCGAAAGAGGCCACGCCCGATGGGAGGATCGCCGATAACATCGTCTATTTCGCCCGCACCCTACGCAAGGCCGGCATGCGGGTCGGCCCGGCCTCGGTAAAAGATGCGATCGAGGCGGTGCTGGCCGCCGGTATCGGCTCTCGCGACGATTTCTACTGGACGCTGCACGCCGTACTGGTGTCGCGGCACGAGGATCACCCTACCTTCGACGAGACTTTCCGGCTGTTCTGGAAATCGCACGAGCTGATCGAAAAGATGCTGGCGATGTTTTCGCCAGTTGCGCCGAACAGTCGTGAGAAGCAAAAGCCGCGGGCTGCGGAAAACCGCGTCAGCCAGGCAATGTTCGAGGGCCACCAGAAGAAACAGCCGGTGCAGGAAATCCCCGAGATCGAGGTCGACGCTCGCTTCACGTTTTCCGGGAACGAGGTGCTGAGGGGCAAGGATTTTGCCCAGATGAACGCCGCCGAGATGACTGACGCCAAGAAGGCGATCGCCGAGTTGCGGCTGCCCTTCGACATGGTCAGTACACGGCGTTTCAAATCCAACGCGCATGGCCGACGTATCGATCCGCGCGCCATGATGCGCTCGGCCGCGCGGACAGGCGGCGAACTGATCCTGCCGAAATTCCGGTCGCCGCGCGAGGTTCACCCGCCGCTGGTCGTGCTTGCCGATATTTCCGGTTCGATGAGCCAGTACACGCGCATTTTCCTGCATTTCCTGCATGCGCTGACGGAAAAGCGCCGGCGCGTGCACGCCTTCGTCTTCGGCACCAGGCTGACAAACCTGACGCGGCAGATGCGCCATCGCGATCCTGACGCGGCACTCGCCGATTGTTCGGCGGCGGTGATGGACTGGTCGGGCGGCACCCGCATCGGCGATACGCTGGCCGAATTCAACCGGTTGTGGTCGCGGCGTGTGCTGGCGCAGGGCGCGGTCGTTCTCCTGATCACCGACGGGCTGGAGCGTGACGACGTTGCCGGCCTGTCGGAGGAAATGGAGCGCCTGCACAAATCCAGCCGGCGGCTGATCTGGCTGAACCCGCTGCTGCGCTTCGGCGGCTTCGAGGCGCGCGCCCGCGGCGTCAAGGCGATGCTGCCGCATGTTGACGAATTCCGCTCGGTGCACAATCTCGACGCGCTCGCCGATCTCTGCGCGTCGCTGGACAAGAATTCGGCGTCCTCCGTCGACCCACGCCGATGGATTGAGGGTGGCGCGAGAAGCGCTGCATAGCCATATGTTTTCTCCGGGAGAAACGGTGATGGAAAACAGCATTTATCTCGATGAGGCGCGCGATCCGCTGATCATCGCTGAAGGCTGGATGAAAGACGGCAAGGATGTCGCCATTGCTACCGTGGTCGAGACCTGGGGCTCGGCGCCGCGCCCGGTCGGCAGCCATCTTGTCATCGACGCGGAAGGCAATTTCCACGGCTCCGTCTCTGGCGGCTGCGTCGAAGGCGCGGTGGTCACCGAGGCGATCGATGTCATCGACAGCGGCAAGGCAAAGATGCTGGAATTCGGCGTTGCCGATGAAACCGCATGGCAGGTCGGCCTGTCCTGCGGCGGCCGCATCAAAGTCTATGTCGAGCGGTTGGGTTAGAAGCATGATCCCGAACCAAAGGTCCGCGTCAGCGAAAAGTGGGAACCGGTTTTCGGACAAGATCATGCTCAAGCAAGAGATCTTTTGATGGATCCATATGCGCTGAAAACGCTGAACGTCGAACGCCGCGCCCGCCGCGCGGCGATCTTGGTCACCGATCTCGGCGACGGCCGCGACCGCATCGTGCGCGAGGGCGATCAGGTCGCCGGCGAATTGGGCGCTGCGATCGCCAAGGCGTTTCGGTCAGGCAATTCGGGCTCGGTCGAGGCGGAAGGGCGAACGTTCTTTCTCAACGCCCACCTGCCGCAGCCGCGCCTGATGGTGATCGGCGCCGTCCATATCAGCCAGGCACTGGCGCCGATGGCCAAGATCGCCGGCTATCCCGTCGAGATCGTCGATCCGCGCACGGCCTTCGCCACATCAGACCGCTTTCCCGATGTCGCACTGCATGCCGAATGGCCAGAGGATGTGCTTTCGCGCCAGCCGCTCGACAGCTATACGGCGTTGGCAGCCGTCACCCATGATCCGAAGATCGATGACTTCGCGCTGAAGGCGGCGCTCGACGCCAACTGCTTCTATGTCGGGGCGCTTGGCAGCCGCAAGACCCATGGTAAGCGCGTCGAGCGCCTGCTGGCATTGGGCGCGACCGCCGACCAGATCGCCCGCATCCACGCACCAATCGGCCTCGACATTGGCGCCGCGAGCCCGGCCGAGATCGCCGTCGCGGTGCTGGCGCAGGCGATCCAGGCGTTTCGCTCACGTGGCCTCGAAGCCAAGGACGCCGCGGCGTGAAGTTCGGCTCGATCCCGATCGACGCTGCCGAAGGCGCGGTGCTGGCGCACGCCACCGCCGCCGGAGAACGGCGCTTTCGCAAGGCACACAAGCTGAGCGCTGACGATGTGTCTTTGCTCAAGGCGGCGGGGATTTCGGAGGTCGTCGCAGCGGTCTTGGCTTCGGATGATCTCAGTGAGGACGCTGCCGCCGAAAAAATCGCCGAAAGCATGATCCATCGCAACATCGAGGCGAAGGCCGCCGCGACCGGCCGGGTTAATCTCCACGCTCAGGCGGCCGGCATCTTCACCGTCGACGCGGCGATGATCGACGCCATCAACGCCGTTGATCCGACGATCACCATCGCCACCTTGGCGCAGCACGCGCCGGTTGAGAAGGGCCAGATGGTTGCAACGGTGAAGATCATTCCCTTCGCGGTCAGCTCCATGCTGGTCGATTCGGTGGCGAGGATCTGCGCCGGCGGCGAGATCTTTGCCGTCAATGTCTATCAGCCGGTCCGTGTCGGCGTCATCCAGACGGTTCTGCCCGGCATCAAGCAGAGCGTGCTCGACAAGACGTTGCGTGTCACCGAAGCCCGCTTGGCGCGCTCGGGCGGCCGGCTGACGGCGGAGCGCCGCACGCCGCACGAAGTTGGCACCGTTGCGGAGGCTGCGGCCTCGCTGGCGCGCGATAACGACATGGTGGTGATCTTCGGCGCCTCGGCGATGAGCGATTTTGGCGACGTCGTCCCGGCGGCGATCGAGAAGGCCGGCGGCATCGTCATCCGCGCCGGCATGCCTGTCGATCCCGGCAATCTGTTGGTGCTCGGCACGCTTGGCGGCAAGCGCATCATCGGCGCACCGGGCTGCGCCCGCAGCCCCAAGGAGAACGGCTTCGACTGGGTTCTTGACCGGTTGATCGCCGGCCTCGACGTGACGGCCAAGGATATCGCCGGCATGGGTGTCGGCGGCCTGTTGATGGAAATCCCGACGCGGCCACAGCCGCGCGAGCCGCTGCCGGCCAGAGCCGAGTTGAAGGTCGATGTCGTGCTGCTGGCCGCCGGCCGCTCCAGCCGCATGGGCGGCCCGAACAAGCTGCTGGCGCTGTTCGACGGCAAGCCGCTGGTCCGCCGCACCGCCGAGCGCGCGCTCGGCTCGAAAGCCTCTGATACAATCGTCGTCACCGGCCATCAGCGCGAGCGCGTGCGGAAAGCGCTGTCGGGCCTGGACATCACCTTCGCCGACAATCCGGATTTCGCTGACGGCCTGTCTTCGTCGCTGAAGGCCGGCATCGCGAAAGTTGCCGGCGACGCTGCCGGTGCCATGATCGTGCTTGGCGACATGCCCGGCGTCGCGTCAGCCGATCTCGACAGGCTGATCGATGCATTCCGCAAATCCGAGGGCCGATCGGTCGTGCGCGCCTCGCATGAGGGAAAGCGAGGCAACCCGGTGCTGTTGCCGCGCTCACTGTTTGCGGCGATCGCTCATCTCGAAGGCGATACCGGCGCGCGCCATCTGGTCGAGGCCGAAGGGCTCGATGTCGTCGATGTCGAGATCGGCAAGGGTGCGTCGATCGATGTCGACACACGTGAGGCGCTGGAAGGCGCCGGCGGCGTGCTGCAGGATTGACAAACCGAGGCCGAAAAACGCATCCCTGAGGGATGGCTCTCCGTTTACCGCTTCTGACCTTGATTTTTCTTTTGTTTTCGGGTTTGGCGTACGGTCAAACGCTGTCGCTAAAGCCCTTCAAGGACGATCTGTTCGCCTATCCGGCCATCCTCTCTTCCGAGGGCGCCTATACTGTCGTCGACTATCGCGAGCTGCGCGATATCAACGCTCGCGACAAGGTGCCGGAGCGCCGCGCGCAGGCGCAGTATATCGACACCGGTGTACGCAAGGTGCAGCAGGATCTGCTGCTGAAGACCGACGCCGGCAATATCCGCCACGTCGCCGTCGGTCGCACGCAAGGTGCTGCCATCATCGTGCTCTATTTGCACGGGCGGGGCGGCAGCCGTAAGCAGGGCGTCGACGATTTCACCTTCGGTGGCAATTTCAACCGCATCAAGAACCTGATGGCCGGCAATGGCGGCCTCTATCTGTCACCGGACTTTTCCGATTTCGGCGACACAGGTGCTGCCCAAATCGCCGCGCTGATCGGCCACTATGCCGAACGGTCGCCGGACGCGAAGATCTTCGTTGCCTGCGGCTCGATGGGCGGCGCACTGTGCTGGAAGCTTGCCGCCCGCAAGAATACGGGCGGCCGCATCGACGGGCTGCTGCTGCTCGGTTCGCTGTGGGATGAAAGTTTCTTCTCGAGCCCGGCCTTCAAGCGCCGTGTTCCGGTCTTCTTTGGTCAGGGCAGCAAGGACCCGGTGTTTCCAGTCGAGAAACAGGAAGCCTTCTTTCGTTCGATCCTGACCAAATCGAAAACCTATCCGGCCCGCTTTGTCCGCTTCGAGACGGGCACGCACGGTACGCCGATCCGCATGACCGACTGGCGCGGCACGCTCAACTGGATGCTGTCGAAGGCTCCTTAAGGCGCGGTGTTGTAGTCCACCACCGTCTGCGGGTTGATCTCGCCGTCATAGGAGGCATCAACATCATACTGCACCAGCGAGAAATTGCCGTTGCGAAACAGATAGGTCCCGACTGACGAGGCATCGCCGACGCCGCGCCACTTGTTGAGCGATGAGATCGTCTTGGTGGCGTCGTCATATTCGGAATTGACCAGTTGATCATCGGTCTGGAAGCCGACGACGTTGATCGCCTCGACCTTGCCTTCGCTATCGTTGTTCTCATAGTGGATATCGAGTTCCGGCGAGGCGAACTGCAGCTGCCGGACACCCGATACGTCGTCGTAGACATAGTAGACGGCACTCTCATTGTAGGCAGCCATCGAGCAGAAGAAGCGGAACAGCCGCGTCTCGCGTTCGGGCTCATCGGCCTCGGTGTCCGCATCCTTGTAGCGGAGGGAGTAGGCGTCCGGCTCTGCCAAGGGTTCGCCACCAGGCATTTCCTTGTCGCATTGTTCGCCATAGGTGGCCGCAAACGCCTTCTTGGCCTGCTCCAGCGCCGCATCCTTCTTCGGCGGTGGTGGTCCGTCGCCGCAGCTTGCAGGCACGGCGTCCTCGAAATCGGCCTTGGACGGTTTCAGCGCGCCCTTGTCGATGAAGATCGGGCGAAATGGCGGTTCCTGGATCTGGGCGTTGACCTGGCGCAACGTATAGCAACCGGCAAAGACGTTTTCGCTGCCGCCCTTGGCTGTCGCCCGGATGGCGACCGGAACATTGTAATAGATGCTGCCGGCAGCACCGTCTTCGGACACGCCACCGGTTTTGACTTCGACGGCGTCGGTGCCGTCATAGCCTTTGACGAAGGCGCCGAAATCCTTGGCCGGCTTGGTGTCGCCGAAATAGTCCCAGGCGCGCGCGAATTCTTGCCGGTTGATGGCGCTGTAGAACGAGCGGATGACCGCTTCGGCGTCCGACCTGTCGTCGACATAAGGCGCTTCGGCGGCGAGCACTGGCTGGCCTGTCACGGCAAGGGAGAAAAAAGCGGTCGCTGCAAAAAGGGCGCTTCTCATCGGGAATCTCCACCGGATGGGAAATCCTATCATACCGATTGCGGCGACGTGGTGACGCTTGAAGAATCGCCCGCGGAGGCGCTAGGTCCCGCCGTCGGCGTTCCCGCAGGATAGGAGATTCACGTGACCATATCGATGTACGAAGCGTCCGTTCCGGTGTTTTCGGCCAGGTTGAAGGCGCTATCCAACGTGCTGAACATCGCCGAGCAGAATGCGCTCGACCGCAAGATCGATCCGCATGTGTTTTTGACGTCGAGGCTGGCGCCGGACATGTACGCGTTGACCAGGCAGGTGCAGATCGCCACCGACCACGCCAAGGGCGCGCCATCGCGGCTTGCCGGCCGCGAGGTGCCGAAATACGAGGACAGCGAGGCGAGCTTTGCCGATCTCCAGGCGCGCATCGCCAAGACCGTCGACCATCTGGCGACATTTTCGGCTGCCGATATGGACGGCTCCGATGACAGAATGATCGAGCTGAAGCTTGGCCAGCGCGAGTTTTCGATGGCCGGCATGCAGTATCTGCTGCATCTCGCCATGCCCAATTTCTATTTCCACGTGACCACCGCCTACGACATCCTGCGCCACAATGGCGTGCCGCTGAGCAAGGCGATTTTCATGGGATCGCGTTGAAGAATGGCGAGGAGATATCCCGGTCGAGCCGGGATATCCGTACGACTGACTAACGTGAGGGCATTTCGCGAGCGACGCGCGGAAAATCGGCTGGTTTGATGCCGATGTCGGCACGGTCGGCATTGCTCATCGAATGAAGCAGCGCCAGAGCCGCGCGGTAGCGCAGATGTTCCTGCGGACGCGGACGGGCGAACATTTCAGTGAGGAAACCCATGATTCAAGCCCCTGGTTGGTCCTCCCCGAGTCGCAATATAGGCAAATCATGACAATTGTGCAGTGCAGCATTTGCATGGCAGCCATGCTGCACAGGTTTTTTTGATTACAGTCGACTTGACGGTGAAACTTCCGGCGCGGGCGGACCGTATAGCTGAACGCCGGCACAGGGCCGGTTTTTCCTCGCCATTCCTGGCGAAATTCCGGACTGCATGAAAAATGCAGTCCGGCTTTTTGTTGGCTGCCACGTAGTCCCTGGCTGGACTTCACGGAAAAGTCGCCGACGATTGGCGGCGGGCTTGGAGACAGCCCTCGCATTCCTGTATGCTGCGGCTTCCTCCCCGCGCAGCCGCGCAAAACCTTCCCGCCGGAGAAAGTTCCATGCACAAACGCCGCCTCGGTCGGACCGATCTTCTTGTTTCCCAGATCTGCTTGGGATCGATGACCTGGGGCCAGCAGAACACCGAAGCGGACGGCCACGCCCAGATGGACCTGGCCTTTTCGCGGGGCGTCAATTTCATCGACACTGCCGAGCTCTACCCGATCCCGCCCAAGGCGGAGACGCAAGGCTGGACCGAGAAGATCATCGGCAGCTGGATGAAAACGAGGGGCAACCGCGATCAGGTCATCCTCGCCTCGAAAGTGGTTGGCCGCACCGCCAACACATGGTTCCGCGGCGGGCGCCCGTCGAAGCTGGTGCGCGCCGACATCTTCGATGCCGTCGAGAAATCGCTGACCAGGCTCAATACCGACTATCTCGATCTCTATCAGATCCATTGGCCGGAGCGCGCCGTGCCGTGGGGCGCCAATCCGAACCGCGTCGGTGCCGTAGCGCTGCGGGCCGATTCCGTCGGCGCGCCGGCCGGCGAGACGCCAATCACCGAGACACTCGCCGTCTTCGACGAACTGGTGAAGGCTGGAAAAATCCGCCATTTCGGCCTGTCGAACGAGAGTTCCTGGGGCGTCATGCGGTTCATCGCCGAAGCCGACAAGGGCCTCGGTCCGCGCCTGGTGTCGCTGCAGAACGCCTATAATTTCGTCAATCGCGGCTTCGAGGTGAACCTTACCGAAGTCTGCGAGCGCGAACAGGTTTCCCTGCTCGCCTATTCGCCGCTGGGACAAGGCTATCTAACCGGAAAGTACGACCATGGCGCACGGCCGCTGGGTTCGCGCTCTCAGCTTTTCAACCGCGGCCAGCGCTACGAGACGCCCAACGCCGCGGAGGCGCAGCTCGAGTATAACGAGCTGGCGCGCTCTTTCGGCATGGAGCCGGCATTGTTTGCCAACGCCTATGTCGCGAGCCGGCCCTTCGTCACTTCGAGCATCATCGGCGCGACGACCCTTTCGCAGCTCGACATGGCGCTGTCTTCTGCCGATGTCGTCTGGACCGAGGATATGCAGAAGGCGGTCGATGCAATCCACCAGCGTGTCGGCAACCCGTGTCCGTGAGCTGCTTTCCGGCGCTGTAATGTGTGATTGCCAAACGATTACAGTAGGGAGGGAGAAAAAGTGAATTTTCCGATTGAGGTCGTGCGCGAGAAATTTCCGGCACTTTCGCTGACCGACAGGGGCCGTCGCCGCATCTATCTCGACAGCCCTGCCGGCACGCAGGTGCCGCTGGCGGTTGCCGACGCGGTGTCACGCTGCCTGCTGACCACAAACGCCAATCTCGGCGGCTTCTTCGAAACCACGATCGCGGCGCAACAGATCGTCGACGACGCCCATGCGGCGATGGCCGATTTCCTGGGTGCTGCAAGCCCGCAGGAAATCATCATCGGCGCCAACATGACGACGCTGACCTATCACATGTCGCGCACGCTCGGCCGCACGATGAAACCGGGCGACGAAATCATCCTCACCCGCATGGACCACGAAGGCAACATATCGCCGTGGCTGCAGCTGGCCGAAGACCTTGGCCTTGTCGTGCGCTGGCTGCCTTTCGACGAGCAGAGCTGGCAGATCGAGGAGGCGGCGCTTGCCGCGCTGCTCACCGACAGGACCCGGCTCGTCGCTTTGAACTACGCCAGCAATCTGACCGGCTCGATCAACCGAGTGAAGGCGCTGACGCGCATTGCCAAGCAGGCCGGCGCGCTGATCTATGTCGACGCCGTGCAGTTCGCGCCGCACGGCCTGATCGACGTCAGGGATCTCGGCTGCGATTTCCTGATCTGCTCGGCCTATAAATTCTTCGGCCCGCACATGGGCATCCTATGGGGCAGGCTTGACGTCATCGACGCCCTGAAACCGTATAAATGCCGCTGTTCGTCCAATGCTCTGCCGGAGCGGTTCGAACTCGGCACGCCGCAGATCGAGTTGATGGCCGGACTGACGGCAGCGGTCGATTATTTTGCGGAGCTGGGCGCGGCGGCAGGCGATGGCAGTTCGCGCCGCGCCAGGATCGCCAAGGCGTTCGAAACATCAATAGCTTACGAAAACCCGTTGGCGCAAAGGTTGATCAACGGGCTTTCGGCTATTTCAGGCCTGACTATCCACGGCATCACCGATCCGGCGCGTGTCGGGGAGCGCGTGCCGACGGTTTCTTTCACGGTCGACGGCATCGTACCGGAGACGATTGTGCGGCATATGAATGCGGAAAACATCTTCCTGTGGTCCGGCCACAACTACGCCTGGGAGATCGTCCACCAACTCGGCATTCCAGCCGAGCATGGCGTCGTGCGCATCGGCATCGCCCACTATAACACGGCGGCCGAAATCGACGAGACGCTGGAGAGCGTGCATCGCGTGATCGCCATGCTGAGACAAGAGCGAGCCTGATCCGCAATCAGCGTTTTCCGCCGTCGAACCCGGTGAGGAACGCAGTAAGGTTGTCGCCGAGTTCGTCGCAGAGATAGCCGCCTTCCTGGACGATTACCGTCGGCAGGCCGCGACCGGCGATAGCCTCGCCGATGCGCGAGAAGCCCTGCGTCGTCAGCGATAGTCCGCCGAACGGATCGCCCTCGAAGGCGTCGAGGCCGAGCGCCACGACTAGCGCTTCCGGCGCAAAGGCGCGGATGCGCTGGAACGCCACGTCGAGTGCTTCTAGGAACGCGGCATCGCCGGATTTGCGCGCCAGCGGCAGGTTGAAATTGTAGCCGAGACCAGGCCCTTCGCCGCGTTCGTCTGCATGACCCCAGAAGAACGGATAGAAGCGCACGGGATCGGCATGCAGCGAGACGGTGAGCACGTCCGCCCTCGCATAGAAAATGCCTTGCGTGCCGTTGCCGTGATGCAGGTCGACGTCGAGGATCGCCACCCGCGCAGCTTGCTTGCGAAGCGTCTGTGCCGCGACCGCCGAATTGTTGATGAAGCAGAAGCCGCCGGCGACATCAGCAAAGGCGTGATGGCCGGGAGGACGGCAGAGCGCATAGGCAGCCGGTGCGCCCGACATCACGCCCTCAGCGGCCTCGATCGCGCTCCAGGCGCTCCACAGCGCGCTCCGCCACGTCTCGCCGGAGATTGGGCAAGCGGTGTCGGCCATGTGGTAGCCGGCCTGGCCGACCGCCGAGGCCGGATAGGAGCCGTCCCGCGCGATCGGATGGATGTTGGGGATCACTTCGGCCGAAGCGCCTTCGATGCGCTGCCAGCGCGCAAAGATGTGCTCGAGAAAATCGAGATATTCGGGCGTATGCACCGCGGCAACCGGACCAAGCCCGTGATCTCTCGGCCGTTCGATCGTGCAGCCGGCGGCTTTTGCGCCGGCGAGCAGCCGTTCGACGCGTTCCGGTTTTTCCGGATTGGGTTTCTGGGCGCCGCTGGAGAGGAACGCCTTGGGATCGTGGCGCTTCTGTTCTTCGGCATAAAAGGCTTTCATCTTGGCTCCTCATCATCGGGCGCATCGGCGAAGGCAAAGAAAGCGTCGCCGACGATCTTCTGCACCTGCTCGTAGCTCGACCAGGCAATGCCCAGCCTTTCGTAGAAGGCCTTGGCGGTTTCATTGTCGGTATCGACGGACAGTCTGAGGTAGACGCCGCCGTCCTTCCGACACTCTCGCGCGACACGCCGCAGCAGGCGTTCGCCGATCTTTCGGCCGCGAAACCGGTCTTCGACATAGAGGTCCTGCACATACACACCGGGCCGCCCCATCCAAGTCGAGAAGATCGGGAAATGCAGGCAGAGGCCGGCGAACTCGCCGCCGACTTCCGCAATCAGCGTCGAGAAGGCAGGTCTTTCACCAAAGCCATAGGTGCGAAGATCGTCGGCTGTTGAGGTGATCTCCTGATGTGCGCCGATATGCGTGCCAAGCCGCAGGATCGCGGCATGGATCGTTTCGGCGTCCTCGACGGTGCCGGGCCGGATGAGAACATCATTGCGTACTGGATTGGTCAACTTGCAAGCATCTCAGGCCAAAACCATCTCAGAATGACACCCTATCGCCGCCCTTGAGCGCCAGCATCTGCCGCGCCTCGGTGGGCGTGGCGACGTCCAGCGACAGCCCGGCGAGCACGCCGCGGATACGGCGCACCTGATCGGCATTGGACTTTGCCAGCTGGCGGCCGTCGTAAAGGCTGTCCTCCAGCCCGACGCGGACATTGCCGCCCATCGCCGCCGCAATCGAGATCATTGGCATCTGGTGGCGCCCGGCGGCCAGCACCGAAAACTGGTAGCTGTCGCCGAACAGTTTGTCGGCAATACGCTTCATATGGACCAAATTGTCGGGATCGGCGCCGATACCGCCCAGTATGCCGAACACGAACTGAATGAACAGAGGTTCCGACACCAGCCCCCGGTCGCGAAAATGCGCCAGCGAATAGAGGTGGCCGACATCGTAGCATTCGAATTCGAAGCGTGTGCCGCAGCCCTTTCCAAGTCTTTCGAGCACAGTCTCCATGTCGGCAAAGGTGTTCTTGAAGATCGTGTCGCGTGTCGCTTCCAGCAGCTTGGGCTCCCACTCATGCTGCCACTCCCTTGGTCGGTCGAGCATCGGGAACAGCGCGAAATTCATCGAACCCATGTTGAGCGAGCACATTTCGGGCTCGGCCCTTAGCGGTGCGGCCAGCCGCTGGTCGAGCGTCATCAGCGACGAGCCGCCGGTGGTGATGTTGATCACCGCGTCGGTCGCCTGCTTGATGCGCGGCAGGAACTGCATGAACACATCAGGATCGGCGGTCGGCCGCCCGTCCTTCGGATCACGGGCGTGAAGATGCAGGATCGAGGCGCCGGCTTCGGCGGCGGCAATAGCCTCTGCGGCGATCTGGTCCGGCGTCACCGGTAGGTGCGGCGACATTGACGGCGTGTGCACCGACCCGGTGACGGCGCAGGTGATGATGACTTTTCGTGGCGCCATTTTCAGCCTTCGACCGGCAGGTCGAGCTCGCCGGCCAGCATCTGCAGCGAGTCGCCGATGATGGCGACGATCTCGCCGACCTGTTCCTTGGTGACGATCATCGGCGGCGCCACCATGAAATTGTCGCCGTCGACACCACCCTTGACCTTTCGCCCATAGATGATCAGGCCGCGTTCATAGGCGAGGTCGAGCAGGCGCTGGGTGGCTTCCTTCGTCGGTGCGATCGGCCTCAGCGTATCGGGGTCGGCGACCATCTCGGCACCCAGGAGCAGGCCCTTGCCACGTACGTCGGCGATAAACGGAAACCGCTTGGCCAATCCCTTCAACTTGGTCATCAAAAGGTCGCCCATGTCAGCCGCATTGGCGATCAGGCCGAGACGGTCCATCTCGCCGAGCACGGCGAGCCCTGCGGCGCAGGCGAGCGGATTGCCGGCGTAGGTATGGCCATGCTGGAAGCCGCCGGACGCGAGCAGCGGCTGCACCAGCCGCATCGGTGCGGCCAGCGCGCCGAGCGGCGCATAGCCCGAGCCCAGCCCCTTCGACAGCGCGACGATGTCGGGCTTGCAGTTCCAATGGTCGCCACCGAGGAACTTTCCGGTGCGGCCCGCACCGCTCATCACTTCGTCATGGATGAGCAGGATGCCGTAGCGATCGCAGATTTCGCGGATGCGCGGATAGTAGCTGTCCGGCGCCACCAGCGCCGCTGTGGCAGCGCCGCCGACCGGCTCCATGATGAAGGCGAGGACGCTTTCCGGCCCCTCGGCGAGGATCTTCTCCTCCAGCATGTCGGCGTAGCGGACGCCGCGCTGTTCCATCGAGAGATTGTCGCGGTCGCGCCAGGCGGCCGGCGCCGGCACCGTCGGCATGACCTGCATCATCGGTGTGAAGGTTTCGGCCAAGGCGTCGTCGCCGGTGACGGACAGCGAACCAAGCGTGCCGCCATGATAGGAGGGAAAGCGCGTGATCACCTTCCAGCGCCTGGGCTGGCCTGTCGCCACTGCCCACTGCCTGGCGAGCTTGATGCAGGATTCCGTCGCTTCCGAGCCGCCCGAGACAAAGAAGATCCGGTCCAAGCCTTCGGGCAGTTTTCCGGCTAATTCCCGTGCCAGGTCCTCGGCCGGCTCGTTCTCGAAATGCAGCCGGTAGGCGAAGGTGGCGCGATCCATCTGCCGCTTCATCGCATCGAGCACGTTGCGGTTGGAATGACCGATATTGGCGACCATCGGTCCGCTCGATCCGTCGATGAAGCGACGGCCATCCTGCGTCCAGATGTAGATACCTTCGGCGCGATCGACCAGCGGCCTGCGCAAGCTGGACAAATAGAACAGATGCGACGGCGGGCGCGTCTCGGTGTCCGGGGCAGGGGTCTGGGACTTCAGCATGTCAGGACTTTCCGAGATAGCGGTCGAGTACATTCTTGGTGACGCGCTCGACCATCGCGTCCTGCCTTAGCAGGCCGGCGACCCATTCGCAGCTTCCGGCGTGGAACACCTCGCCCTTGCCGCGCGGGAAATTGACGATCATGCCGTTGCCGCGCTTGACCTTTTCGAGATTGGCTTCGCTCGCCTCGCCGAACAGCGTTTCGGCGGTGAAGCGTCCGTCCTCGTCGCCGAGAAACTGGTCTTCGAACGCGATGTCGGCGCTCTCCTCGGCTTGGGCAGCGATGCCGACCGCGAGAATTTCCAGGCCATCCGGCGCGCCGCTGTCGGGCGTCGGGTAGGGCAGGCCGCCACGGATTTCGTGATCGAGCCCGTCGACCTCATAGCCATAGACATGGCTGTCGGCGCCGAGCAGGTCGCCGTAGTAGATGCCTGTGCCGGCAAACGCCCAATGCTCCGGCCGATAGACGGGAAAACCGCGCACGCCGCGCGGCGCGCAACCGCCCCAGCCGGCGTAGAGGCCTCTGGTCGCATTGAGCCCGAAGGTCATGGCACCCGGCCGGCCGATTTCAGGCGCTTCCCAGGAATTCGTGGCGCGGCTCACGTCGCCGCCCCGATAGGCCGGATCCTCGGCGCGGGCGCGGTATTTGTAGCAGACCTGGCGGCGGCCCGCGTCCTCCAGCCTGGTCTGCCACATGAAATTGCCGGCGAAGCGCGCCGCATGGCCGCCGCGTTCGACATAGGCGTCGACAGCGTCGCGCATCTCCCCGGTCCAATATTCGTCATGGCCGACGAAGACGACGCAGTCATAGCCGTCGAGAATTTCGGGCGAGAAATGCAATTCGTGCTGACTGGCGAGATCGACCCCATAGCCGGCACGCTCGGCAAAACGAAAAAAGTGGCTGTCATAGCTTGCCCAGCCGGACGAGGCGTATTTCTTCGAATAGCCGGTGGCGAAAGCCCATTCCATATGCGGATAGCGCGGCGCGGTCTTCGGCGGCACGGCGACCTCGAGCGGCACGCGCGGCGCCTCCTTCGGCAGAACGACAAAGCCGCGGCACCATGGCCGCTGCGTCGACACCATTGGGGCATACTGGTCGCGGTTCGGGCCGGTGATGCCTTCGTAATGATTGGGGCCGCCCCAGGTGTTGTAGGCAAGCCAGGTGCCGGTGGCGGCAACCTGCAGCACACGACCCCGTTTCTTGCCGGGCTGCGGGGTAACGATGAAAAGATGGTGGCAGCGGATCGGCTTGCCGTCGCGGCCGTCCGCCGTCAGCGTGACGCGGTAGGCTCCGGACGGCCAGTCGTCGCCGACGCGGAATTCAAACGAAGCGTCCCAGCCGCAGCCTACGACCGAACATTGGTCGGGTGTATCCTGCCAGCGCGCCGCGATCCCGGCCTTCTCGAACAGCTGCGTCTCGGCGCCGCCGTCGCGGACGATCGCCACGCTGAAGCTGGAGGCTGTAGAGCTGACATGCAGCGCCACCGTCTCGCCCCGACGGTATGAGAAACGGTCGCTGTAGCACCAGATCTCGCCGTGTTCGCCGTCCATGCCCAGCCATTCCCAGTAGTGGCCGCGCACCGCTTGCCGGCGCTGGTGTGGTGTCAGTCCGAAATCGGGGAATTTGGTCGGCAAATCAGTCATGGCTACCGGCATGATCGAAGATCGCCATTTCGGCCATCTGCTCGGCAAGCGTCAATCGGAAACGATCGGGCCAGCGATAGCTGACAGCCGGCCTTGGCCTTGCCTGTCAAACCGACTATCTCACAAAAGGCGGCCTTTTCCGCCACGGGAGCCGACATGCTGAGAGTGCAAAAGGTCAGGGTGGACGACATCTACGTGCCGACCGCGCGCAGGAAGACGCTGCATCCCGAGACCGTTCGGCATCTGGCCGAGGACATTCTGGAAAACGGCATGAAGACGCCGATCCAGGTGCGCCACGACGGCAAGCGCCATATCCTGGTCGAAGGCCTGCACCGGCTGGAAGCGGCGAAGTGGCTCGGCGAGACCGAGATCGACGCCTATCTGGTGCAAGCCAAGCGTCACTAGGTTCACGCTGCGCCCGCCTAAATCGGCCTGCCGGATTTTTTCGTTGGAGGTGTCGGCCCGCGCTCTCGTGGCTCGTCCTTGGCACGAAGCCAATCAACAGTGAGGAGACCATCATGACCACCAAGCTCGATATCGCCCCCAGCTCGGACCGTGAACTGGTTCTTGCCCGCATCATCGATGCGCCGCGCGAGAACGTCTATCGCTGCTGGACCGAGCCGAAACTCGTAACGCAATGGTTCGCGCCAAAGCCGTGGACGACGCCGCGCGCCGAAATGGACGTGCGCACCGGCGGCTCCAGCTTGGTCGTCATGGCCGGACCCGACGGCAACGAATTCCCGAACCCCGGCGTCTTCCTCGAAGTCGTGCCTGGCAGGAAGATCGTTCTCACCGACGCCTATACAAGGGCCTGGGAGCCGTCCGAAAAACCGTTCATGACGGTTGTGCTGACCTTCGAGGATGAGGGCGAGGGCAAGACCCGCTACATCGCCCGGGTTGCGCATTGGTCCGTCACTGACCGCGAAGAGCATGAGAAGATGGGCTTTCACCAGGGCTGGGGCCAGTGCGCCGATCAGCTCGAAGAAGTCGCCAAGCGGCTTTGATATCGGCGGGACGCAAGGAGACCGACATGTCCAGATCGATGTTTTTCGCCATTTTCGCCTCGGTTGCGGCGCTCTTCGCCGCGCCTGGCTCCGCCAAAGCCGAGGCAAAGCCCGCCATGGCCTCCGAAACAAAAGCAATGCCGAAGCCGGCGAAATCCGGCCTGCTGCCGATCAACGGCCTGAATTACTATTACGCCGTCTATGGCAAGGGCGAGCCGCTGCTTCTGCTGCATGGTGGGCTCGGCACCACCGACATGTTCGCGCCGATCCTGCCGAAGTTTGCCGAGAACCGCACCGTCATCGGCGTCGACCTGCACGGTCACGGCCGCACCGCGCTCGGCGACCGGCCGTTGAGCCTTGAGGCGATGGGCGACGACATGGCGGCGATCGTCAAGGCGCTCGGCTACGACAAAGTCGACGTCATGGGTTATTCGCTGGGCGGCGGCGTCGCCTTCCGTATGGCCGTCCAGCATCCCGAGACAGTGCGCCGGCTGGTGCTGGTCTCGACCGGCTATGCCTCGGACGGCTTCTATGCCGACATGCGAACCCAGCAGGCGCAGGTCGGCGCGGCGATGGCCGACATGATGAAGGACACGCCGATGTACAAATCCTACATGGCGGTCGCGCCGCGCCCGCAGGATTTTCCAAAACTGCTCGACCAGCTCGGCGCCCATATGCGCAAGGACTACGACTACTCCGCCGACTTGCGAAGCTGAAGATGCCTGTCATGCTGGTGTTCGGCGACAGCGACATGTACCGGCCCGAGCACGAGATCAAGTTCTACCAGATGCTCGGCGGCGGGTTGAAGGACGCCGGCTGGATGCGCGAGAACCTGTCGCAGAACCGCCTGGCCATCCTGCCGAACCGCACCCACTATGACGTGTTTTTCGCGCCGGAACTGGTGGCCGCGGCGCTGCCCTTCCTCAATGGGGAGACCAAGGTCAAGACCTGGGACGAGATCGTCAGCGAAACGGAATAACCAACCTGATACCTGCCGGCGGTCTCGGGTGAGATGGCCGGCGATGCTTAGCCCCATGAAGCCAGCTTATGTTCCTTGCGGTTCCGGCATGTGTCGTTGGGCGATTGAACCTCGGTCGCATCACGCCAACAGATAACGCCATCAAGGCTTTTCAATTGACGCTGCTATGCCGGCAGCTACCTTGCCCCAATCTTCAGAAAGAGGGCGCAGGTAATGGCGAAATATCAGGGTGGCTGCCTGTGTGGGGCGGTGCGCTACCGCACCGATGCAGCGCCGATCAACGAGCGCGTCTGCCATTGCCGGCTCTGCCAGAAGGCGCTGGGCGCGGCCTTCAACGCCCGCGTGCTGTTCCGCATCGACGACGTGACGACAGAAGGACCGGTGGCGCTGGTGAATTCCTCGCCCGATCTCAAGCGCGGCTTTTGCCCGGACTGCGGCACGACGTTGTTTTCCCGGCGTGACTCCGCCGGCATCATCGGCGTCACCTCCGGCTCGCTTGACGATCCTTCCGTGTTCAAGCCACAGATGCATATGTGGACCGCCTCGAAGCAGCCCTGGGTACAGCTCGACGACGGACTGCCGCAATATGAAGGCGCGCCACCCCCGAATTGAAGCACAGGCGAACTGAAGCACAGGCGAACCGAAGTACAGGCGAACTCAAGCACAGCGCGTGCCCAGATTTTTTCGTCCAGGACACGAGATAGTCGGCAAAACGTCATTGGCGAGCCATCATTGCCGCCTATCTATTGCTTGCGGGTAGGCAGTCGAAGGAGGCGACGGATGAACGACAGAATCAACACCCTGGATGAGCTTTTGAGCGATCCGATGGTCAAGCTGGTGATGGAGCGTGACCGCGTGCAGCCGGCCGAGCTTCGCTCGCTGCTTGAAGAAAAGGTTCGTCGGGATGATGATGCGTCGGTCAATCCCGTCACCGATCGCCCCAACTCCGATCGCCTCGGCACCGACCGCTCCATCCCGCCCGCTCATATGGTAGCCGAGAGCTGCCACAAGCTATGGTTGTGCGGCTAGGCAGCGGGCCTGCAGGCGTCGGCGATCCTTCGCGCCCTCCTGCGGCGTTTCCAGGCTCTCACCGCTACGGTGATTAGCGAGCCCGCCATGTATTCTGTTTGCCCAGCCCCTCTGCCCTAACAATTTGATTCAAACTTTGTTGGTAATTTCTCGTTAGTAATCCGGACTGGTTTGTCCGGCGGCGTTGTCTTGCCCTCGGTCTGTTGTGTTCTGCGTACAGGTCCAGATGCGGTTATCAGGCGTCGTCATCTTCTCGATCGCGTCACTTTGCCTTGCCGGCTGCACATCCACGTCCGGCGTCGACGCGCTGCAAGTGCCGTCCAGCGAGACGACCAGCTCGGTTGTGCGTCCGCCCGCGCCGGTGGCGTCGGTCGGCGCTGCCGATGCCGAACCCGACTTCGCGCTGGAGGAGGCGACGGAGCAGACTGTGGCGATGGCCAGTCCGGAGCCTGCCGAAAGCATCGAACCACCCGTCGAGCCGATTGCCCTGGTGGCGCCGAAGCGGCTGGCACGGGCCGCACCGATGCTTGCCGAGCCGGTCCAGCGCTATCGTTTTCGTGACGCCAAGCCGATCAATTTCGGCAGGGCCTCGCCCAGACACCTCGCCGTTCACGGCGTCGATGTCTCGCGCTGGCAGGGCAACGTGAACTGGGGCAAGCTGCGCGCGCAGGGCGCGAACTTTGCCTACATCAAGGCGACCGACGGCGGCGATCATCTCGACCCGATGTTCAGGAAGAACTGGCGCAATGCCCACGCCGCCGGCCTCAAGCGCGGCGCCTACCATTTCTTCTACTGGTGCCGCACCGCCGGCGAGCAGGCCGACTGGTTCATCCGCAACGTGCCGAGGGTCGAGGGCGCCTTGCCGCCGGTGATCGATGTCGAGTGGAACGGCGAATCCAGCTGCAAGCGGCGGCCGTCGCGGCAAAAGGTGCTGGAGAAGATGCAGGTCTTCATGGACAAGCTCGAGCGCCACTACGGCCAGCGGCCCATCATCTACACCGCACCTGATTTCTACCGCGACAATCTGCGTGGCGCATTTCTGGACTATCCATTCTGGCTGCGCGCGGTGGCACAGCACCCGGCAAAGGTCTATCCCGGCCGCAAATGGGTGTTCTGGCAGTATTCCGGCTCCGGCCTGTCGCACGGGGTGAGGGGCCGCATCGACCTCAACGTGTTCCACGGCGACGAGAGAGCCTGGCGGAACTGGGTCGGCGGGCGGCAGATGCTGGCCGAGGCGGAATAAGAGCTAGATCCCGCGGCCAAATGCGCGTGGCCAGCGATCTTAAGGGTTGATCGTGCATTGCGCTTCGGACAAGCTCAACCGTCTACCAATTGTATAGCAGGCAAAGAGACGTTCAAATGGCACTACTGACGATAGGTTACGAAGGATCCGAGATTGGTGATTCGCGAAAACCTGGTTTCTCCAAAAACTCATTTAAGGACCATCTTGAAAGTTCTGGCATCGGCTATCGCCACACAAAGGCTCTTGGTGATCCCAAAGAAGGCCGGCTCGCTGCGCGAAGCGGCGACCGTCAACGATTTGAACGAATTTTCAGGAGTCATATCGCAAATGAGTCTGCAGAAAAATTAATTTGTGAATTAGCGCTTCAGGCCGAAACAAAGACCATCTGTTTGATGTGCTTTGAAAGAAATCACAGGGATTGTCATCGCTCTATTATTTGTGAGCAGATATTGAATATCCGAAAGAGCTCAGTTAAACATCTCGGAGTTCCGAAAGGGTTTTGTCTCAAGGCTGCGTGATTGACATCTCTGCCCCAACGCGACTCTGCAGTGGTTTTGGTAAAGGCTGCACCTCGCGTTGGAGAGACCCATGGTGAGCTGGTTTGCTGCGCAGGGCTCGATTTTGACGGTAATTGGATCGACTCTATCCCGTAGCTTTCCGGTCTCTTGAAGATGCGCAGAAATTCGGCAGATGGGACACCATTGAATATAGCTGGCGTCTTCCCAAAGGTGATCATCGAAGCGAGAGCCGAAGACTAGAACATAAGTCATTGGTGATCACCGGCAGCCTGTCAGAGAAATCACGAACCCAATTTCTCGCTCGTCACGTCGTTTCCAGCCTCAATGCCGAGCTGGAACAAGGCAGAAGTTTGGCCCTGGTTCGACCCCAAAAGGCAGAGTTTGTGGTTGCAAGAAAGGACCGCGCTACGTTCGAAGCTGAGAAAGCACGGTTTCGTATGTGGCACGACCAAGAGGCTAACAGCCTGTTTGGGTTTTTGGGCAAAGGCCTTGTCCCATACGAACCAGCTCCATTTCTGTTCAAGTATAGATACGAAACTGCAGACGGGCCGCGTGAAGGAACCTGTCAGGACTGGGAGATTGAGGCTACGTTCCTCAAGTGGCGACGGCTCTATGGCGAAGCAGAAACGCTACGAAAGATGGCCGAAAGGTTCGGCGTCGACTACCCGGAAAAGGGGTTTGTGCTCGCGATGGGAACGCACAAAGCCTATCCACAATGGCTCATTAACGGAGTGATCCGTCTCAACCATGGAGTTGAGTCTGAGATTCAAGAATTGCTTTTTTGACAGCTGTAAGAACTTTTGGCCCGATCTTCCGACCAAGCCGATGAGTTGGATTCGGCCTCACGAGCATCTGCTGATCGCCACAACGTGTCGCACTTTTGCAGATTCCGCTCCGCCGGTCGCGGTGCAGCCAGATAGGTCCGGCACGTAGGCGGAAGATGTCTTTCAATCACCACCGCATAACGCATGCCATCACTCCTTAAAACCGGACTGCTTGCGGATTCTGTATTCCCGGCACAACCTCTTCCGACGGCTTGCCGGCCGGTCGGCTTTAGTTTCGATATTCCGGCTCCGGCCTGTCGCACGGGGTGAGGGGCCGCATCGACCTCAACGTGTTCCACGGCGACGAGAGAGCCTGGCGGAACTGGGTTGGCGGACGGCAGATGGTGGCCGAGGCGGAGTAGGGGATCCGGTCCGGGGCTGGAACTTCTTGCTGCTCGCACCCGGGGGTGCTGAACGCGGCCGCAGAAAGCCGCCATTTGCAGGCCAACATGAGGTGAATATCGACGGACCCTGACCGCCTGTCGCGGAAGTGTCATCGATCCGTCATCGCTTTGAAATGTGGTTCCCGCAAATCAGGTGGCTTCCATTCGAACAGGAGACGCCACCCGTGCCCCGCCATTCCGCGCTTTTCGTCTTGACGGCAGCGCTTGCTGCTTCCGTTTCGCTGCCGGCCCATGCCGACATGATGTTCAACCGAGTCGCGAGCTTCGCGGTCGCCGGAAACCTCCCTGCGGACGTCGAGAAGACCACGCCGACTTCGTCCGAGATCATCGCGGCAAGCGAAGACGGCATGACGCTGGTCTATTCCGACAGCCCGCTCGGTGCAGTCGGCTTCATCGACATCGCCGATCCCAAGGCGCCCAAGGCCGGCGGCATCGTCAAGATCGACGGCGAGCCGACCTCGGTTGTCGTCATCGGCGGCAAGGTGCTGGCCGGCGTCAACACGTCGGAGAGCAAAGCCAAGCCTTCGGGCAACCTCACCGTCATCGATCTTGCCTCAAAGGCGATCGAAGGCACCTGCGACCTCGGCGGCCAGCCGGACTCGCTGGCGTTCAGCAAGGACGGCAAGTTCCTGGCCATCGCCATCGAGAACGAGCGCGACGAGGATCTGAACGACGGAGAAATTCCGCAGATGCCGGCGGGCGACCTCAAGATCTTCACGCTTGCCGAAGGCCAGCCTGATTGCGCGACGAAGAAGACCGTCAACCTGGCGGGCATTGCCGAGGTCGCAGCGGAAGATCCGGAGCCGGAATTCGTCGCTTTCAACGAGGCCATCGAGATCGCGGTCACGCTGCAGGAAAACAACCACATCGCCATCGTCAACGCCGAAACCGGTGCGATCGTCACGCACTTCACCGCAGGCTCAGTCGCGCTGGACAAGATCGACACCAAGAAGAACGGCGCCTTGTCCTTCGATGGCAAAATGGAAAACGTCGCGCGCGAACCCGACGCCGTGAAATGGCTCGACAATGATCGTCTCGTCGTCGCCAACGAAGGCGACTACAAGGGCGGCTCGCGCGGCTTCACGATCTTCAGCAAGAAGGGCGAGGTTCTCTACGAATCCGGTCCGTCCTTCGAGTACCAGGTCGCCAATGCCGGCCATTATCCCGACGACCGCAACAAGAAGGGCGTCGAGCCGGAAGGTCTCGAGACCGGCACGTTCGGCGAGGACAGGCTGATGTTCGTCGCTTCGGAGCGTGGCTCCGCTGTCGGCGTCTACAAGGACACGGGTGCGGAGCCTCAGTTTGTCCAGATCCTGCCGTCCGGCATCGGCCCGGAAGGCCTGGTCGCGATTCCGTCGCGCAATCTCCTGGTCACCGCCAACGAGGCCGACCTGGTTGAGGACGGGCTCGCCCGCTCGCACGTCATGGTCTACGAGCGCTCCGACGGTCCCGCCACTTACCCGATGATCGCGGCAAAGCTCACGGCAGACGGCACGCCGCTCGGCTGGGGTGCGGTTTCGGCGCTCGCGGCAGGCGACACTGCCGGCAGGCTCTTCGCAGCCTCGGACTCATTCTACGCCAACGCGCCCTCGATCTTCGAGATCGATGCCACGCAGACGCCGGCGCTGATCACCGGCAAGACCATCGTCACGCGTGGCGGCCATCCTGCACAGAAGCTCGACATCGAAGGCATCGTCGCCGACGGTGAAGGCGGCTTCTGGCTGGCCAATGAAGGCGATCCGGCAAAGCTCGTCCCGCACGCCATCCTGCGCGTCAGCGACAAGGGCGAGATCGAGCAGGAAATCGGCTTCCCGACGGAATTGCTCGCTCACCAGACCCGCTTCGGTCTCGAAGGCATCACCACCATCGGCGAAGGCGACGACCTGACGCTGGTGATGGCCGTACAACGCGAATGGGCCGACGATCCCAAGGGCCAGGTCAAGCTTTTGGCCTACAAGCCGAAGGCCAAGGAATGGTCGGCGGTGCGTTACCCGCTCGAAGCGACCGAAGCTGGCTGGATGGGGCTGTCGGAGATCACCGCGCATGACGGCAAGCTCTACATCCTCGAACGCGACAACCAGATCGGCGACCTGGCCAAGGTGAAGCGCATCTATTCGGTGGCGCTCAATGCCTTCAAACCGGCCAAGCTCGGTGGCGAATTGCCATTGGTCGAAAAGACGCTGGTGCGCGACATCGTCGGCGACCTGAAATCAGCCAGCAACGGCTATGTCATCGACAAGGTCGAAGGTTTCACCATCGACAAGAACGGCGATATCTTCGTCGCCACCGACAATGACGGCGTCGATGACTCTTCCGGCGAAACGCTGTTCCTCCGCTTGGGCAACATCAGCGCCGTGAACTGAGGGTGTTTCCCTCCCCCTTGAGGGGAGGGTCGATCCGCGAAGCGGATCGGGGTGGGGTCGTTTCGGCCGCTCGACTCTTCCCTGACGGACAGTCCGACAACAGCCGCAGAATCTTCGCTGCGGCTGTTTTCGTTGACGACATGCGCGGCGGGTTTCCGCGAAACCTGAGCCGCCAGCACGTCGGTCGCGGATGGTGTTAGGGCACCTCTACATATTTATTCCGCCAGGCTGACCCCTTTGGGCACATCCAGCCCGTCGGCACGCAAGCCTTCGATATGAAAGCGTATTGCGTCGCGAATTTCGTTTTCCACTTCAGGCACCGTCGCACCGGTCGCGATGCAGCCGGGTAGGTCTGGCACGTACGCGGAAAAATTGTTTCCGGCTTTTTCGATCACCACCGCGTAACGCATGTCATCACTCCTTTAAACCGGACTGCTTGAGGATGCTATTCAGTGTTCCCGGTGCAATCTCTTCAGACGGCTTGCCGGCCACCGTGACGCGGCCGGCTTTGATTTCATGCTTATATTGATTGGCGATGACTGCCTTTAGTTGCAACCAGATACCAGCCGTCGGTTTCCAGCAGGCGAATGACTTCGCGGACCGTAAGCCGAGGTGGCATCGGTCCTCAGCTGCACCCGCTCGTCGAGCCGCAGGTGTCGCACTTCTCACATGTCCCGTTCCTCACCATGGTGAAGTTGTGGCATTCCGAGCATTCGTTGCCTGTGTAGCCCTGCATCAAGGACTGCTGACGCCTTGTCGCGGCAAGCGCTTTCGCCTCGGCCGCCTCCTGCGCGGCGGCATCGGTGAACAGGCCCGAAGCCTCTTCGGCCTCCTCGTAGATGATATCCTCGACCAGTTCCTTCGCCCGCTCCTCATAATCACGCTTGTAGGCGATGGCTTCGTCGCTGGCTGGCTTCAGCGCCAGCACGTTGGAGCCTGAGAAGGCCGTAGGGACAGAACGGGCAGGAATCCCACTCGAACCGGAACCCCCAAACCCCTTAGGGTCGGCGCTCATTCCCGACACCAGTTTGACCGGCGAGACGCCGCGCGTCAGCCCCTTCGAGAACGGCGTCGCCTTGCCTTCGTTGATGCCGCGGCCAAGTGCGGTCTTGTCGAAATCCGACTGGTCGACATGGGCGAGGTCGTGGCGTTCCAGATAGGAAACCGCAAGTTCGCGGAACACATAGTCGAGGATCGACGTGGCGTTCTTGATGGCGTCGTTGCCCTGCACCATGCCGGCAGGTTCGAACTTGGTGAAGGTGAAGGCTTCGACATATTCCTCGAGCGGAACGCCATACTGCAGGCCGAGCGAGATGGCGATGGCGAAGTTGTTCATCATCGCCCGGAAGGCGGCACCTTCCTTGTGCATGTCGATGAAGATTTCGCCAAGACGACCGTCATCGAATTCGCCGGTGCGCAGATAGACCTTGTGGCCGCCGACAACCGCTTTCTGGGTATAGCCCTTGCGGCGGTTCGGCAGCTTTTCGCGGTCGCGATAGAGGCGTTCGACGACGCGTTCGACGATCTTTTCAGTCACCTGCACGGCGCGCTGTGAAGCCGGCGCCGCGATCAGCTGTTCGACGGCATCGTCCTCGTCGTCTTCGACATCGGCAAGCAGCGAGGCGTTGAGCGGCTGCGAAAGCTTCGATCCGTCGCGATAGAGCGCGTTGGCCTTCAGCGCCAGCTTCCACGACAGCATGTAGGCGCTCTTGGCGTCTTCCACCGTCGCGTCGTTTGGCATGTTGATGGTCTTGGAAATGGCGCCGGAGATGAAGGGCTGGGCCGCCGCCATCATCTGGATGTGGCTGTTGATCGACAGCGAACGCTTACCGATCTTGCCGCACGGGCTGGCGCAGTCGAACACGGGCAGATGTTGGTCTTTCAAAAATGGTGCTCCCTCGAGCGTCATCGCACCGCAGACATGGATGTTGGCGGCCTCGATGTCCTTCTTCGAGAAGCCCAGCGCCGGCAGCATCTCGAACGAGAAATCGTTGAGCTGCTCGTCGGTGAAGCCAAAGGTCTCCTTCACCCAGTCCGCACCCAGTGTCCACTGGTTGAAGACGAACTTGATGTCGAAGGCCGACTTCAACGCTGCGTTAAGTGCCGCGATCTTGTCGTCGGTAAAACCTTTTGCTTTGAGCGAGCCGGGGTTGACGGCAGGCGCCTGGTTCAGATTGCCGTGGCCGACCGCGTAGGCCTCAATCTCGGCGATCTGGCTTTCCGAATAGCCAAGCGTGCGCAGCGCTTCCGGAACGGCGCGGTTGATGATCTTGAAATAGCCGCCGCCGGCCAGCTTCTTGAACTTGACCAGCGCGAAGTCGGGCTCGATGCCGGTGGTGTCGCAATCCATGACCAGGCCGATCGTGCCGGTCGGCGCGATCACGGTCGCCTGCGCATTGCGGTAGCCATGCTCTTCGCCGAGCTCGATGGCGCGGTCCCAGGCAGCCTTGGCATGGGCGGCAAGCTCCGGCTGCTTCAGGTCGGAGGCGACCAGCGGCACCGGGTTGACGGCGAGTTTTTCGTAGCCGTCCCTCTCGCCATAGGCGGCACGGCGATGGTTGCGCATGACACGCAGCATGTTCTGGGCATTGCGGTCGTAATCGGGGAAGGCGCCGAGCTCGGCGGCCATTTCGGCCGAGGTGGCATAGGCCGTGCCGGTCATGATCGCGGTGAGTGCTGCGCAGATGGCGCGGCCCTCGTCGGAATCATAGGGAATGCCTGATGTCATCAGCAGGCCGCCAATATTGGCGTAGCCGAGGCCGAGTGTACGGTATTCGTAGGAGAGCTTGGCGATCTCCTTCGACGGGAACTGCGCCATCATGACGGAAATTTCCAGCACCATGGTCCACAGCCGAACCGTGTGCTCGTAGGCTGATATATCGATGGTGCCGTCCGCGTTGCGATAGGGCAGCAGATTGATCGACGCCAGGTTGCAGGCGGTGTCGTCGAGGAACATGTATTCCGAGCACGGGTTGGACGCCCGGATCGCACCGGCCGCGGCGCAGGTGTGCCAGTCGTTCATCGTCGTGTTGAAGTGCAGGCCCGGATCGGCCGACGCCCAGGCGGCATAGCCGATCTTTTCCCACAGATCCCTGGCTTTCAGCGTCTTCAGCACCTTGCCGTCCTTGCGGGCGGTGAGGTGCCAATCGGCATCCTCTTCGACGGCGCGCAGGAAATCGTCTTTCAGCGAGACTGAATTGTTGGAGTTCTGGCCCGAAACGGTGAGGTAGGCGTCCGAATCCCAGTCGGTGTCGTAGGTCTTGAACGACATCGAGGTGTAGCCCTGCTTGGCGAACTGGATGACGCGGTAGATGTAGTTCTCCGGCACCCCGTCCTTCTTGGCTGCCTTGATCTCGCGCTTCAGCGCGGTGTTGATCGCCGGGTCGAAGCAATCGTCGTCCTGGCCTTCGCAGTTGATGCAGGCCTTCATGATCGCTTCGAGGTGCTTCTTGACGATCTTGGAGCCGGTGACCAGCGAGGCGACCTTCTGCTCCTCATTGACCTTCCAGTCGATGAATTCCTCGATATCTGGATGGTCGGCGTCGACGATGACCATCTTTGCGGCACGACGCGTCGTGCCGCCCGATTTGATGGCGCCCGCCGCGCGGTCACCGATCTTGAGGAAGCTCATCAGGCCGGACGAGCGGCCGCCGCCGGACAGTTTTTCGCCTTCGCCGCGCAGGAACGAGAAGTTGGAGCCGGTGCCGGAGCCGTATTTGAACAGGCGCGCTTCACGCACCCATAAATCCATGATGCCGCCTTCGTTGACGAGATCGTCCTGCACGCCCTGGATGAAGCAGGCATGCGGCTGCGGATGCTCGTAGGAAGATTTCGACTTGGTCAGCTTGCCGGTGAACGGGTCGACATAGAAATGGCCCTGGCTCGGGCCGTCGATGCCATAGGCCCAGTGCAGGCCGGTGTTGAACCATTGCGGCGAGTTCGGCGCAACGCGCTGGGTGGCCAGCATATAGGCGAGCTCGTCGCGGAAGGCGCGCGCGTCTTCCTCCGAGTTGAAGTAGCCGCCCTTCCAGCCCCAGTAGGCCCAGGTGCCGGCGAGGCGGTCGAAGACCTGGCGGGCGTCGATCTCGGAGCCGTAGCGCTCGGCCTCGGGCAGCTTTGCTAGTTCGGCCTCGTCGGCAACGGAGCGCCACAAGAAGGAGGGGACGTCATTCTCCTCGACCTTCTTCAGCCGTGCCGGCACACCGGCCTTGCGGAAATATTTCTGCGCCAGGATGTCGGCGGCAACCTGGCTGAACTGCGCCGGCACATCGATATTGTCCAAGCGGAACACCACCGAGCCATCCGGATTTTTGATCTCCGAAAGCGCCTTGCGGAATTCGATCTCCGCATAAGCCGATTGCCCTTGCTTGGTGAAACGACGCTCGATGCGCATTGGTCTATCCCTTGCTTGTCTATATATAGCGCCTTTCCCAGGGGATTTCTGCCCCCTTATGAAACGCGCATGCCCGCCGTCTGCCGGCGTTGGAAAACGGCCGGCTCCTTTTCACAGGCTCCGCCCGCCCTGCTGGTCAAAACTCCTTGCGAAGTACCTGTCCAACGCGCTGGCGAACCCTGCGGGTCCCTCAAAACTGAAGTTTTTTCGATTCCCTCAATCGAGGGACTTTCACACTATCTAGCGTCGAACCTACCTGCAAACACTAAATATAGTATTAACAGACAATTTATTCCAGTCCGACATTTTTCCCTTTCGTCCCCCCAAGACCCCACAATCCCAACGCTTCCGCCGGCCTCGTGACCAGGCGGAAATGCGGCCAAAACGCACATAATCCGGGAAAAAGACCGGGCTCAGAACTTTCCGGTCGCACTCTCAACAGGAGCGCATGGCCTATAAAAGGCGACTCGTTTTGCGCCGTCAAGGATTCGTTTGTGCCGCTTTTGTGACCCCAACATCTTGTGTGTCACATATGTGGATAACGGGGATAGAAAGTGGCCCAGGGATTTCGATTTGCCCACGCGCGGGCAATCGGCCGCGACCACGCATGCCAAAGCGGGAGTGGCCAAATCGATTCTCTTCGCCAAACAACATCGCCGGTGATGCGCGGCAGGTGCGCGGCTTTGGCCGTTGAGCCTAGGTCTTGCTCAGGAGAACTGGTGCGGGTCGGCACAGAAATAGGCGATGATCTGGCCAAGGTCCGGCTCGTTGACCATGCGTACGGCCTCGGCGGGGCTGACCCATTTGCGGGTGCGCGACCGCTTTTCCTTCCACCGGTCGGCGATCTTGTCGACCCGCAGCGGAAATACCAGGACTTCGCAAGGCACTTCCTCGCCGGAAGCCAATGCCTTGGCATAGAAGTAGCGGCCGGCTTCGTGGTGGGAGACCGTGCCGCGCAGTCCGGCTTCCTCGCCGGCCTCGCGCGCCGCCGCTTCGCAAAGCAGTTCCTTGGCCTCGGGCCAGCCCTTGGGAAGCACCCAGCGGCCGGTATCGCGGCTGGTGATCAGCATGATCTCGACGCCATGCCCGGTATCGCGCCAGGGCAATGCTGCAACCTGCAGGCGGCACGGCGCTGTGCCGAAGAGCCGCTGGACCCTTTCGGCCAAATGGTTGTGCGTTACTGGCCTCGTCAACATCGGAGAAGCTTGCCCCAGCCTCCAGAATCACTTGCCGTCTCGTGAATCTTACGGCTAATCATAAGCAATAAAAGTAAAAAACCTCATACGCACGGGTTAACCACACATGAGACGTCGGTTCAGGAGATATCGTGCGCCGCGGCACTCTTTCAAGAAGTGATCCCCGGCAGGAAGGGCGCGCCGGCATGTTGCGGGAGGAAAAGCAGCTGCCGCGAATCAGCCGGCGTGGTCGTCGGCGATCGGCTTCTGGTAGGTGAAGCCCATATCCCACGGAAAATAGATCCAGGTGTCCTGGCTGACTTCGGTGACGAAGGTGTCGACCAGCGGCCTGCCTTTCGGCTTGGCGTAGACGGTGGCGAAATGCGCCTTGGGCATCATGGCGCGCACGATGCCCGCGGTCTTGCCGGTGTCGGTGAGGTCATCGATGATCAGCACGCCGGCGCCGTCATCGGCGAGCAGTGCCGGCGTGACCTCCTTCAGCACCTGCAGCTGTCCCTGGCTGGCGTAGTCGTGATAGGAGGCGACGCAGACCGTCTCGATGACCCGGATGCCGAGTTCACGCGAGATGATGGCGGCCGGAACCAGGCCGCCGCGCGTGATGCAGACGATCGCTTTCCATTGGCCTTTGTTGGCGCCGGCAAGCCGCCAGGCGAGCGCACGCGCGTCGCGGTGGAACTGATCCCAGGAGACGGGAAAGGCCTTTTCGGGAAGGGACATTTTTCGCGCACTCCGCAGCGCGCGAAAAACCGCGCGCAGACACTTGAAGGAATGCGCGCGGAATTAACTGGAAAGCCTTGGCCTTGGCAAGGGCGGCGGCAGGCGATCCCTGTGGACTTAGCCCCTGTGGCTTACCCGTTTGTGGACTTACCGTGACAGGAAAGCTGCCACCGGCAAGGTGCGCAGCACTGTGCGCGTGACCCCGCCGAACAGCAGCTGGCGCAGCCAGGAATGGCTGTAGGCACCAAGTACGAGCAGGTCGGCGCCGGTTTCGGCGACCCTGGTCTGGATCACCTCGTCGACCGAGTGGCCGCCCGATTGCAGCACCGAGACGCTGACGGTGGCGCCGTGCCTGGACAGGGCGGCGGCGATTTCGGCGCCGGCCGCCTCCGGGGCCTCGTCGAGCGTATCCGGCGGGTCGATGACGAGAATATCAGTCTTCTCGGCCTCGGTGATGAATGGCAGGGCGTCGAAGGCGGCGCGCGCGGCTTCCTTGCTGCCGTTCCAGGCGAGCAGCACGTGCTTGAAGCTGGTGATGAGCGGGCCTGAGTGCGGCACGACCAGCACCGGCCGGCCGGCGTCGTAGACCAGCGTGTCGACATCGGCGCTCGGATCGCCGCCCGACTCGCGTTGCGCGGCGATGATCAGGTCCGCAGTGCGGACGGTTGGGATGCCGGTCAGCGCGCTGTCTCCGGAAAAGCTCTCAAGACTGCGCCACTCGAAGGACAGGCCGGAATCCTCGATATGCCTGAGGAAAACCGCCCGCAATTTTTCGGCACGCTCCTTGTTCATGTCGGCCGAAACCTGCAGGAATTCGGTGTCGGGAAAGCCGGTCGCCGAGGTGTAGGGGACGGGAAGCGCTTCGGCGTGAATGCCGATGAGATGGCTCTCGAACCTGTCGGCAAGCGGAATGGCGCATTCGAGCACGCGCTCCGCGTCCTGTTCGTTCTGCAGTATGGCGACGATGGTCTTGAATCGCATGGTAATCCCTCATTTTACGGCGATCGAAACTCGCCCGCGAGAAACGTTACAGCACCATGCTTAGTTCCGGCCAATGCATGTCGCCCAAAAGCATGCCCTCGGGCTTGAACCGAGGGTGCGCAGCGGTGGGATAACGACATGCATAAAAACAAGAACCTAAAGCGCGTCGAATGAATCCTCAGACGCGACGCGCTTTAGATCAGCTGGCCACGCTGGTGAGGCCTTCGACCATCGCCTCGACATCGGCGCGCGCGGCGTCCAGCGCGTCCTGGCTGCGGGCACGGACGACCAGCTCGGTCCAGAACTTGCCGTCGCCATATTTCGGGTAGGAGCCGATAATCGTATCCGGATGCGCCCTCTGGATGTCACCCAGCGGTCCGCCGACCAGGCCTTCGCCGAACGGACAGTGCACCGTGGCCGACAGCATTCTGGTGCCGGCCTTCAGCATCGGCACTACATTGTCGAGCATCGCCTGGAAAATTGCCGGCACGCCGGCCATGACATGGACGTTGCCGATGCGGAAGCCGGGCGCGATGGACACAGGATTGTCGATATGGTCGGCACCGCGCGGCATCCGCGCCATGCGCTTGCGCGCCTCGGTATATTCGATGCCGCGCGCGGCGTAGCTCGCTTTCAGCATGGCATAGGCCTTGGCGTCGTATTCGCAGGGCACGCCGAAGGCTTTGGCAATGGCATCCGCGGTGATGTCGTCATGCGTCGGACCGATGCCGCCGGTCGTGAAGACGTAGGTGTAGCGGGCACGCAGGGCATTTACTGCGGCGACGATCTCGTCTTCCTCGTCGGGAACGATGCGCACCTCCTTCAGGTCGATGCCGATCGCCGTCATGATATCGGCGAGGTGGCCGATATTCTTGTCCTTGGTGCGGCCGGACAGAATCTCGTCGCCGATAACGAGCATGGCAGCGGTGACGATTTCAGGCATGGGAGGCTCCGGCAAAAGGTCAGTTGAGGCAGACAAGGTCGCCCGAGATAACGCGGCGGATGGTTGGCGGCAATGCCCGTATTCATAACGCTGCTGCAGCAGAGCAATCGCATCAGGTCGGCGCCGCCCCTCATTGCCCTGCCGGGCATTTCTCCCCGTATAGTGACGGGGAGAAAGACGCCTTCGCAAAGGATTTCGCCAATCTCCAGCGTTGCAGAATGGGTGCCGAGGCAGCCCTTCTCCCCGTCACTATACGGGGAGAAGGTGCCGGCAGGCGGATGAGGGGCGGCGCCGACTTCGACAATTGGCCGGTCGAGCGCCGACTGCGGCAGCGCCCTATTCCTTCACCGCACCGGTCATCGAGGAAACGTAGTGCTCGACGAAGAACGAATAAAGCACGACCACCGGTAGCGAGCCGATCAGGGCTCCGGCCATCAGCGCTCCCCATTCATAGACGTCGGAGCGGACAAGCTCCGTGAGCACCCCGACCGGCACAGTCTTGTTTTCGGACGACTGGATGAACGTCAGCGCATAGATGAATTCGTTCCATGACAGGGTGAATGCGAATATGCCGGCGGAAATCAGGCCGGGCACCGACAGCGGCAGCACGATCTTGGTGAGGATCTGCCACCGGCTCGCCCCGTCAATGAGCGCGCATTCTTCCAGTTCGAACGGGATGGAGCGGAAATAGCCCATCAGCAGCCAGGTGCAGAAGGGCACCAGGAAGGTCGGGTAGGTGAGAATGAGTGCGAAGGGTGTGTCGTAAAGCCCAAGGTTGAACACCATCACCGACAGCGGGATGAACAGGATCGAGGGCGGCACGAGATAGGCGAGGAAGATCGCGAGCCCGACCTGCCGCGCCCCCGAAAACCGCAGCCGCTCGATCGCATAGGCCGCGAACACCGCAGCCAGCAGCGACAGGAAAGTGGCGGCAGTTGAGATGATGATCGTGTTGAGCAGCCAGCCCGGATAGGACGTGTCGAACAAGAGATAGCGGATGTGCTCGAATGTCGGATGCACGACCCATAACGGATTGAAATTGGCGTAGTCGGTCATCTCGAGATTGGGCTTAATCGCCGTGATCGTCATCCAGTAGAACGGGAACAACAGCACGATGACGAACACCAGCAACGGCAGATAGACCGTCACCACGCGCCGCGGCAGGCTCTGAAGGTAGCCCATGCCGCCTTCGTCGAGTTCCGGACGTTTCGTTTTTTTTATCGTGGCCATGTCAGTCTCCGCCGCCTTGCTGCCATTTGCGGCGTTGCAGGCCGAAATAGCTGAACAGGATCGCCGCAAGCAGGAACGGGATCATGGCGACCGCGATGGCGGCGCCCTCGCCAAGCTGGCCTCCCGAAATGCCGCGCTGAAACGACAATGTCGCCATCAAATGGGTGGCATTGACCGGTCCGCCGCGGGTCAGCACATAGATCAGCTGGAAATCGGTGAAGGTGAACAGCACCGAGAACGTCATGGTAATGGCGATGATCGGCGTCAGCAGCGGCAGCGTCACAAAACGGAACAGTTGCCAGCGGCTGGCGCCGTCAAGCGTGGCGGCCTCATAAAGCGACTGCGGAATCGTCTGCAAGCCGGCCAGCAGCGTGATCGCGACGAACGGGATGCCGCGCCAGATATTGGCGGCGATGACCGAAGCGCGCGCGTTCACCGGATCGCCGAGGAAATTGATCCGATGGGCGATCAGGCCCATTTCCATAAGCGCCCAGGACAGGATGGAGAACTGCGAATCGTATATCCACCAGAAGGCGATGGCCGACAGCACCGTCGGCACCACCCACGGCAGCAGGACGATCGCGCGGAAGAACGATTTGAAGGGAAGGTTCTGATTGAGGATAAGCGCCAGCCAGAGGCCGAGCGCGAACTTCAGGATCGAGGCGCTTATCGTGTAGAGCAAGGTGTTGAAGACGGAGAGCCAGAAGACGGCGTCATCCGACAGATATTGGTAGTTTTCGATGCCTATGAAGACACCGGGGCGGCCGATGCGGGCATCCGTGAAGCCGAGCCAGATGCCGAGCCCCAGCGGATAGGTCAGGAAGACCAGCAGCAGCGCCGCCGCCGGCAGCATGAAGCCGAAGCCAAGCGCGTTCCGGCTGTCGGCCAGGAGCGACAGGATCCGCGACGGGATCGACGGACGCGGCTGAACGGCAGCGGACGACACGGCCATGGGACGGCTCCTCATGAGGTCTGGTGGCATGGTGGCCTGAGTGGTCGCCACGCGATTTCAGGAACCAGACCGGGCAGCGCGGTCGCGGCTGCCCGGCTCGGCTGTGATCAAACGCGATAGTACCGGTTGGCGCGTTTCTCCGCCTCTTCCATCGCCTCCTGCGCCGTCGCCTGGCCGGTCACCGCCTTGGCGAACATGTCGACCAGGACATAGTCGGCCATGGTCGCCGCCGAAGCGTAGCCGAGCGGCCCGGCATAACCGTTGGGACGCAGCGTCGCCGAGGCCTTGGCGTAAGCGGCGTTGTTCGGGTCGGCCGTCCACACAGGATTGTTTTCGAAGGCTTTGAGTGTCTGGCAGCAATAGCCGGCCGAGGAGGTGATCCACTCCGCCATTTGCTGTTCCTCGAACATAAACTGCAGATAGGCTTTGGCCGCGTTGGGGTAGGGCGTGTAGTCGAAGATCACGGCCGTGGTCACCTGGAACAACTCGACGGATTTTCCGACAGGACCGATCGGCAGGCTGGTCGTGCGCATGTCCTTGGCGATTTCAGCCAGTTTCGGATCATTGTCCTTGTTGGTCTTGGCCGTGTTATACACGGAAATGCCGTTGGCGATGACGCTGAGTTCGCCGGCCAGGAAGGCGCGGTTGTTGTTCACGTCGAGCCAGCTTTCGGTGCCGGGGATGAAGGTCTTGTAGAGTTCCTGCGCGTATTCGATCGCCTTTAGCGTCTCGGGGCTGTTGATCGTCACCTTTCCGCTCTCGTCGACCATCTGGCCGCCATGGCTCCACAGCAGCCAGTGAGCATAGTTGTTGCCGTCGCCGACGCCATGGCCGTGCGTGAAGCCGGCCGGATGTCCCTTCGCCTGCAAGGCCTTGCAAAGCTCGAGGAAGCTCGCCGTGTCCTTCGGAAATTCCGAGAAACCAGCCTCCTTCACCCAGCTTTCCCGATAGACGATGGCATTGCCGATGGTGGCCAGAGGCAGGCCGAGGAATTTTCCCTCGCGCGTCGCATATTGCTTTGGTCCGTCGTGCCAGCCGCCGTATTTCGTGCCGAGATACTCACCCAGTTCCGTCACGTCGTGCAGCTTGTCGGGGTACTGATGCGGGTCGTCGAACCAGACCAACATGAGATCTGGACCGGAGCCGACATTGGCGGCGACCGCCGCCTTGGGGCGAATGTCTTCCCAGCTTTCCTTGTCGACGCGGACCTCGACGCCTGTCGCCTCGGTGAACCGCTTGGTGTTGGCCAGCCATTGATCCTCATCGCCCTGCACGAAGGGCGACCAGCGCAGCATCCGCAGCTTTGCGCCGTCCTCGGGCTTGTATGTCAACCCCTCCTGGGCAAAGGCGGAAGAGCCGACGAACCGGCTTCCAAAGGCTCCCGCCGCCACGCCGGCGGTGGTGCGGATCACGTCACGTCTGGTGAATTTCATGCTCGTCTCCTCCTGTTTATGTCCTTGCCGTGGTTCTTACTGCCGGGTGCGCATGTCGAAGCGCTGCCCGGTTTCGCCATGAAAGAGATGAATGAGGCCCGGCTCGGCCGTAAGCCGTACGGTTTCGCCCGGCGTGAAGGAATGGCGCTCGCGGAAATTGGCGACGATCTCTTCGCCGCCGGCCGTCCGGCCGATGAGCTGCACTTCCGATCCGGTCGGCTCGACCACCGCGACGGTGACCGGAATACCCTGGCCGTCGGACAGCTGCAGATGCTCGGGCCGTATCCCCAGCACCACCTGTTCGCCGCTGCCGATCGAAGGTACTGCGGCCAGCGGCAGGGAAATTCCGCCGGAGCCGCGAAAAGACGGTGAGCCGCCATCAGTTGCGATTTCGCCCCTCAGCATGTTCATGGCGGGCGAGCCGATAAAGCTGGCGACGAAGAGATTGTTCGGCCGGTCGTAGAGTTCCAATGGCGGCCCGATCTGCTCGACGAGGCCGTCATGCATGACCACGATCTTGTCGGCCATGGTCATCGCCTCGATCTGGTCGTGGGTGACATAGACCGTCGTGGTCTTCAGCCTCTGGTGCAGTTCCTTGATCTCGGCGCGCATCTGCACCCTGAGCTTGGCGTCGAGATTGGACAGCGGCTCGTCGAACAGGAAGACCGCCGGATCGCGCACGATCGCCCGGCCCATGGCGACGCGCTGGCGCTGGCCGCCGGAAAGCTGCCGGGGATAGCGCTCCAGCAATGGCACCAGCCCCAGGATTTCGGCGGCGCGCTTAACGCTGGCAGCGCTTTCGGCTTTTGAAACGCCCTTGAGCATGAGCGAGAACGCCATGTTCTCGGCGACGGTCATGTGCGGGTAGAGCGCGTAGTTCTGGAAGACCATGGCGACGTCGCGTTCTTTTGGCGCAACGTTGTTGACGACACGGTCGCCAATCGCGATCTGGCCGCGCGAAATCTTTTCCAGGCCGGCGATCATCCTGAGAAGGGTCGATTTTCCGCAGCCCGACGGCCCGACCAGCGTGACGAACTCGCCGTCGTCTATGTCGACGCTGACACCGTGGAGAATCTCGACGGTTCCGAATGATTTGTAGACATCGCCAATCGCGACAGACGCCATCGATTTCCTCCCGAATGCTTCCTGCGACGTCTTCGAAGGAAACCGCTTTCCTAACTGGCCGCGGCAGCTCCCAAGCTCCTCCCTGGTCACGCGCGATGATGAAACGGTAGCGCTACCAAGCCTGCCTGTAAAGCGGCTGCGCCGCAAGCACTCTTCTTTGTTGCTCTTGATCGTGAGCGTTCCCAGCGGGACTGAAATTCGCCATGTCCGGGATCATAGCAAGAGCATGACTTGTCAAGCCCCAGCTCTTAAAACCAGAGATGCGGGAGGCCATCAGCAACGACACCAGCCTAGTCGGAAACTTCGGTTTGCGGGCGGTCCCGGCCGTCGGCGAGCTCGTCGTGCCATTTGCCGTCGGCATCCTCGTACTGGATACCGTCCGTGGTGCCGGCGACCTGCTGTTCGGCCGAAGCGATCTCGGCCGCGCGCAACGCGTCCTCGTGAGTGGGGAACGTTTCCGAAAATGTCTCGCCGACCTTGTAGGCCCAGCCCCCGTCATGCTCGACGATCTTGTAGGTCAGCTTCGCCATGAAATCCTCCAGTGGAAAAAGCTCCGTCTGCTCAATGCAGTTTGCCTTGGGGCAGTTTGCCTTGAGGCAATCTCTCGTCGGGAACCAGCACGTCCGATTCCTTCGCGGCTTCGACCAATGCCCGGCGCGCATCTGCTGTTGAACGATAACCTTCCAGCACTTTTAGGCAAGTGTCGAGAGCATCGCGATGCCGGGGACCACGATTGAGTGGCCAGACCGTCATCAGGCACTCCGCTGCTTCCTGGGTGCTGCGGATCTCACGGTATTTGCCGACATGGCCAAGTTCGACCACGACCGGCTTTTCAAAGGGCTTGTTGTCCATCATCGCCGCCAACGCGGAGCGGCCGATTTGGTTGCACGGCCCTCCGCGTAAAGGTCTCAAAGGTCGCAGTCGTGGGGCCGCAGCCATGAACGGGGCGCTCACCCCGCCGCCTTCATCCAGTGCTGCATCGTCGTCACCGAGCGGGCAAGCTGCGGCGCCGGGTGGATCGTCTCGCCGAAGGTGGCCGCGGCGCGCCACGCCCAGCGCGGATCGGCGAGGAAGGCGCGGGCCAGAGCCACCATGTCGGCACGGCCCTCGGCGACGATCGCCTCGGCCTGCTTCGGGTCGTCGATCAGGCCGACGGCCCGCGTCGGGATGCCGGCGCCGTTGCGCACAGCTTCCGCCAGATGCACCTGGTAGCCCCGGCCTGTCGGCAGCTTCTGCAGGGGCGAATTGCCGCCGCTCGAGCAGCAGAGATAGGCGACGCCCGCTGTCTTCAGCGCCTTGGCCACTTTGATCGCGTCCTCGACATCGAAGCCGCCATCGACCCATTCCTTGACCGACAGGCGCGCCCCGAGCATCAGCTGGGGCACTGCCTTCCTCACCGCCTTGGCGATCTCGACGACAAAACGCATGCGGTTTTCTAGCGAGCCGCCCCAACGGTCGGTGCGCTGGTTGGAAAGCGGCGACAGGAACTGGAAGATCAGATAGCCGTGTGCCGCGTGCAATTCGATGAAATCGAAACCGGCACGCTCGGCCCGCCTTGCCGCCTCGGCGAAGCGTTCGATGATCTGCAGGATCTCCTCATCCTCCAGCGCCCGCGGCACCTGCCAGCCCGTGTCGTAGGCGATGGCCGAGGCAGACACGATCGGCCACGGGTCCTGATCGGCCTTCAACGGCCCGCCGCCTTCCCAAGGTTTCTGGTTGGAGGCCTTGCGGCCGGCATGGGCAAGCTGCGTGCCGAACCTGGTGCCCGGCGCGGCGACGCGCCTGGCGGTATCCAGCGCGCGCCGGGCGGCTGCCTCGTTGTCGTCGGAATAAAGGCCAAGGCAGCCATGCGAGATGCGGCCGCGCCGCTCGACGTCGGTCATCTCAACGGTGACCATGCCGGCGCCGGACATCGCCAGGTTCATCCAGTGGTACAGGTGCCAGTCGCTGGCCGAACCGTCTTCGGCGGAATACTGGCACATCGGCGCCACCGCGATGCGGTTGAGGAAGGTGAGGCCGTCAAGCGTGATCGGATGGAAGAGGGATGTGGTCATCAAAAAAACTCCGGGGAGGGGCTGTCGCTATTTAGGCAATGGATTGCGCCCGCGCCATACACGAGGCGGTGAAGTGCTGCCCATCTGCCTGCCGGGCACCTCAAACGTTCCGCAGCAGGCGCCGTCGGCGAAGCTGCCGATCTCCCCCCTTGCGGGGGAGATGCCCGGCAGGGCAGAGGGGGTGCTGTCCCTCCGACCTGTCAAGACCTCGGTTAAGCGGCCGGAGAGGGGCTTTCGTAGAGCGCGGCCCCCTCTCCATCGGCTCCGCCGAGCTACCTCTCCCCACTCTCGTACCACGATCGTGGGGGCAAGGAACCCAAGCTGGATGAAGCCGCGATCTTTCCCCTGGAGCGATTTCCGTGAATTGCTGTCAGGATTGCGCAAAGGCTGGATCACCGCTACGCCTCGCCACCGGCAGCACGGAGTTCATCATGGAAGACCGCATTCGCATCCGTTCGGAGGAAGTCCTTTCCGATGACTGGGCAGTCCTGAAAAAGACCGTCCTCGATTACCGTCGGCGCGACGGGCAATGGGAGACGCAGATTCGCCAGACCTACGATCGCGGCGACGGCGCGGTGATCCTGCCTTACGACCCCGAGCGTTCGACGGTTCTGCTCGTGCGGCAGTTCCGCTACCCGGCCTATGTCACCGGCCACCGCGAGCCGTTGATCGAGGCCTGCGCCGGCCTGCTCGACGAACATGATCCGGAAACCTGCATCCGCAAGGAGGCGGAAGAGGAACTCGGCTACCACCTGAAGGACGTCGAACGGCTGTTTTCGCCCTATATGAGCCCCGGCAGCGTGACCGAGCGGCTTTGGTTTTTCGTCGCGCGCTATTCGCCGACCGACCGCATCTCCGACGGCGGCGGCGCGCCGGACGAAGGCGAAGACATCGAGGTTCTGGAAATGCCGCTCGACGAAGCGCTGGCCGGCATTTACGACGGCCGCATCATCGACGCCAAGACGATCATCCTGATCCAGCATCTGAAGCTGAACCCGATCCGGGTGTGAGGGCTTTAATTCCTTTCAGTAACGGGCTGAGATGCAACTGGAGGGGAGCAGATCCATGATTGTCAAAAACTTGTCGAAGTTGTTCGGCGCGACCTCGATGGCTGTCTTTCTCCTGGCATCGACTACCCCATCACACGCTGAATCCTAGACGGATCCGAGCTCGTCGGGATCGAGCACTGGGGTTACAGAACGGCTCAATGGTGTATGAGGAAGGCGCCGGCGGATTGGGAACCTATGCCAGCGGGCCACAGGCAAGCCGCAGAGCGCGCCTGGCAGGAATGGGGAGCAAAGCAGCAGCCGGCAGAGTCGCGCGCTGGCGAACGCTCCTACCTAAGCTGCTAGGCCAAGGTCTTAGATGCTGAGGCAAAGGTCTGATCGGCCCTGTTTGGTCCATCCGAAGCCGCGTGAGAGGACGATTAGAACTCCAGATCGCTACTGGCAATGACGAGCGTGGGAGCAAGCGCGCCGGCACCACAACCACGCCCTCGAATACCCCTCCGACGCGGGACGAGGCACGGAATTTGCGACTGCATCATCATATCAGGAAGAGGAGTCAAAATGATGCGTCAAGATGGAACAACAGCGCGAAAAGCAGCAACACGGTACGTGCCAGAATGGCGCCGCAACAAGAGAACGTTTGAGGTTCCGTACCTCATGAAGCTCGGCAACATTGGCCGCCAGGAAGCGCTGGCTTTGATCGCCAAGCATAATGGGGACAGGGACGAAATCACTGCCGAGCTGTTTTCGCAGAGAGGTCGATCACAATAGCTTACACAATAGGGTTGGACCCATGACCCACCGGGCGTTCGCCGAGAGACTCGAGGATGCTGCCGCGCATATTTCGGAGGTCCGCGCGCGCGGACCTGCAAGTCATGTTGATGAACGCAGCCTTGCGGCTGAGGAACACCTCGGGCCTTGCCTTGGAAGCCGAGATTGACGAGGCGATCGACTTGTTGGCAGCGCAGTTGGAGCTGTCGCGGCCTGAAGTGTTGCAAACGATCGTGCGAGATTGGTTGGTCATTGCCGGCCGGCTGGGTGCCGATACCTTTGATGAGGAGAGCGAGACTGAGGGAATGGCCTAGGCTCGGAACGCGTCGCTGACTCTATCGCCACTCTTCGAGCCCCGGCAACTTCGCGCGCTTCGATCAGCCGGCGGGACCGGCAAAACGCGCCGCGGTCACAGGCGGGCGCCAGGACGCCAAGCGCTTCGCCAGTGTAGGGAGAAATCTGCCAGCCGAAACACACGCTCAGCGCGCGCTCACGCGCCGCGCGGAGGCCGGCCCCGGGCCGCGCATATAGTAGAGCTCTGGCCGGTAACGCGGTGCAACGAATTCGCGAAAGGCTGATGCCAACCGCGTGATCAAAGCCCAATGTTCCATGACCCAAACTTTCCCTCTCAGGAATGCTATGCGCGACCACATCCAGAGGCTCGCGTCCATCGAGGCGCTCCCTATGACCTTGTGTCGGCCGGCGGACATGATGGCAAAGTCCGCGACGCCGACGCCGATACGGTCTCGGGTGATGGACCGCTTGAACAAAACACCGAGTCGGATTGGGCCGCAGTCAGAAATCCCCATGAGGTCTCGGACGACAAGAGAGCCAGCCCTAGGGCCGCGGCCAAGAACACTGCGGGAAGGCCGAACAGAAGCTTGCGCGACATCATTGTCCCAACCTCACACGCCGGTGTTGATATGGAACAGGTCTTTGCGCCCGGCATGCCTGACGCTACGACAGCAAGAACCGTGCCACGCTTGCCCCGCGCACGATTTCCCGCCGGACTAATCTTAGCCGATGCCGCCTAAGCCGGGGCACGTAGGCGTCCTGTAATGGGTCAATACGCCTTGGCACCGCGATTGCATGGGCAGCTACGCCGGGTGTTGGGACCGGCATTGGGGCGATGGGGGCCTCGCCGCTTCGCGAATGGAGCGGCGAGGTTTTTCATTAAGCCATCAGCCTCTAAGGCGGCTCGACAGCCGATCCGGAGTGACGAGAGGCCGCCAAGATAATCCTGCACATCGATCCTAAGAAAAGACCCCGAGCGGGGGCGGCTGTCTTCCCCGAGTTCTCCCGCTACCGGTTGACCAGCCACAGAATAATCGAGAGCACGATGCTGATCAGGATGCCGGTGGCGATCGGAACATAGAACGTGAAGTTCTCACGCTCGATCACGATATCACCAGGCAGCCGGCCGAGGCCGATCCGTAACAACCACGGCCACAATAGGCCCACCGCAACTATGATGAGACCAACGACAATCAGGGTTCGCGACATGGGGCTGCGTCATGCCAGAAACAATTAGCGCGGGGACAGAGCACTAGCAGAATCCCGTTATGTTCACTGAAACAAAAGCCAAGGATCGGGCCGTTTGCAATCTGACGTCCCACACTCTGGCGACTCCAGTAGACCCTCCCGCTGGCTTCGGCCGGCGGGCTTTTTGTTCCGCCTGAGGGACATTTCTGCCGCCGCGCTGTGGCCAGCGCGGCGGCAGAGTGAAGGTCTTCGAAAAGAGCACGAGCGAGCCGCTCTTCAGTGGTGATGGGCGGAAACCTTCTTGACGTATTCGGACACCAGTTCCGCCGGTGCCGACTGACTGACGTCGCCGACGCTAAGGATGCCGACCATCCGCATATTCTTGTTGATCACCGGCAACCTGCGGATTTTCAGTTCTTCCATGTGCCGTACGGCCTTGGCCAGATCGTCGTCTTCGCGGCAGCAGTGAATGCCGGCCGTCATGACATCGCGTGCCGTTGCGGTGCGGCTGTCGAAACCATCCTCCGCCAGTCCTTTGCAGACAATATCGCGGTCGGTCACCATTCCGATCAGTCGGTCGTTCTCTCCGATGGGAATCGACCCGATATCCTGGGCTCGCATCATTTTCGCCAGTTCGGTTACAGCGATTTCGGGGCTGACCCAGTCGACACCCTTATGCATTGCGTCTTTGACTTTCATGGCGGACCTCCCTTGCTGGGGTTGGAGAATGTCCCTCTGTCCCATGTTACCGCGGACGGGGCTTGGCTGCCAGAGTTCGTTCCTCCTGCAGACAGAACAGCGAGTACGAACGAATGTTCCGCTTGGCATTTCAGCAAGAGCTAACGGAACGGAAACGGCTCTCCGCTATTGAATCAAATTCGAGTTTTGCGTGGGGCGTTCCGATGAGTAAGCGCGCCGGGGACCGGCTGGAGTTTATCGAGCCGTTACTGCCGACCCTGGTCGAGAAGCCGCCCGAGGGAGGCGACTGGATCCACGAGGTCAAGTTCGACGGCTACCGCTCGCAGATCGTCATCGACGAAGACGGGGTGCGCATCTTCACCCGGCGCGGCCTCGACTGGACCTCAAAGTATCGCGACCTTGCCAAGGCAGCCGGCAAGCTTGACGTCGAGAGCGCCATCATCGACGGGGAGGTGATCGTCACCAATGAGACGGGGCTGTCCGACTTCAAGGCGCTGCGCAAAGCCATCACCCGCCGCCAGCACGACCTCTATTTCGTCGCCTTCGATCTGCTGCACCTCAACGGGCATGATCTGCGCGACATGCCGCTGGAGGACCGGCGAGAGATCCTGGCCGAGATGATCCCGGAAGGTGGTCGCATCCAGTTCAGTCAAGCGTTGCCGGGCGACGCAAAGGCGATCTTCCATCTCGTTGACCAGGCAGGGCTCGAAGGCATGGTTTCGAAGCGCAAGGGCAGCAAATATCGCAGTGGCAACTCCACGGCTTGGCTGAAGACCAAGGCCTATTCGATCGACGAATACGAACTGCATGGCGTCGAGCGCGAGGCAGGCAAGCCGGCATTCGCTCTCATGGCCGAGCGCGGCACCGGACGCTATGTCGGCTCGGCTTTCATCACATTGAACCGGGAGTTGCGCGAACGGCTCTGGAAACGCGTGCAGGAGCATGCAGGAGCCCTCCAAAGGGCATGAAGCGGCCGGCAACGCAGTGGGTCAGGCCCGGCCTGATCGGCCGTGTGAAGCACCTACGGGGCGAGGAAGACCTGCGCCATGCCTCGTTGCAGGATTTCCGCGAAGAGGGTTGAAGTCCGCGCCACATTGAGCGGCCCGATAGCCGCTCCGCCATCGACAGCGAATCAGGAAATTGAGGTTACAACCGCGATGCGAGGCGGGCGTTGCCGTGCTTTGGGAATCTGGAATAGTGGATGGTCGTTTGGGGGCGGATATACTACTTGTTGCTGAAATATATCTCGCCATGGTGTCTTGTCTGGAGCGACTTTTTCCAATAACGCGGCGTTATGCTGGCGTTCCCCGGCTAGGCGGGATCTCTCTGTAACAGGCATAGATGGCGAGGCGAGGTGGCAGCCGTTTTGGTTGCTTGAGCGCCATTTCACCCCTTCTTCCTCAGCCTCACCCCAGCACCGCAGCCGTTCTCGGGGATGAACTCGACGCCGGCGGATCAGGTTTCACTCAGCCTTCAGTACCTGGTGTCTGATCAACCAGTCACGAATGATCAATCGGACGGCCTCAGGTCGCGAAACATCATGCTCGGCAACAAATTGATCGACGCCCGCGAGCATGTCCGGTTGAAGGCGGACCATGATCGGCACACCCTTTCCAGTTGGGGCCGGTCCCCGCCGTTTCTTTGATACCACAGTTTCTTGCTTTGGCATAAAACTCTGATATCAGAGTTCCCGTTCTGGCGGAAGCCGCTAGAACCTCACATGAAACCGAATTGGAGAAAATCCGATGCCGAACACCCATGTTCCGGCGGCCGGCGAAGCTATGCCCGCTGCCAATGTCTCCCGCCGCCTAGCCCTATTGGGAGGGCTGTCTGCCGCTGCCGCGCTTGCCGCCCTGCCGAGGGCGCACGCCACGCCTGCCGAGCACCTCGACGCCGAGCTGTTCCGGCCCGATCGAGAAATGGAGGAAGCCGAAGCCAGGATGGAAACGGCTTCAGATGCCAATTGCAGGGCCGGCAGCATGTGCGAGAAGCTTTACCCGCCACGGCCTCCCGAATGGAAACGACCCAGCACGCCGGACCACGTTCTGGATATCCTCGCCGACATGTCCTTCAACGACAGAAAAGCAGAGCAACAGCCGGAGCCAGTTCGCGCATGGTACAAGGCGTGCGCTGAGCAGAAATCTGAGAGCGAAGCCCTGTGGAAAGCCTACAAGACCAAAGTGGAGGAGATAGACTGCGAGGCCGGCATGGACGGTTTGGAAGATGCATACAACGACAGCGTTGACGCAATGTGGCAGGTCGGGCACCGAATCTTCGCAACGCCAGCCCACACGCTGGACGGGATAATCATCAAGATCCGGGGCCGGGGACAGGATGGGCGCGCCCGATGCAAATGAGGCCTTCCTCTCGATCGCTGCCGATGTAAGGCGCCTTGCCGCGGCGGAGGCGACGTCATGAGCGAGCAACGCCGATGTCGGACGCGCCTGTGATGTATGCGCGATAATCCGCATCTTCGAACTGGCGGTCGAACAAGCCCGCTGCCTCACGGCGGCGGGCTTTTTCATTGCCTTCCGGCTACCCCTACGGCTACCCAGAGTCGACTTTTCCAGGGTATCCGCGAGATCCTAAAAAACCAGATTATCATTTGATTTCAATATGGTGCGGACGACGGGAGTCGAACCCGTACGATCAGAGATCGAGGGATTTTAAGTCCCTTGCGTCTACCAATTCCGCCACGTCCGCAGGCCAGTCCTTTTCAGACGCCAGCCAAAGGCCGTCAAGCCATCTTCTGCCATCGAAAAATCTGATCTTGGAAGCACGCCTTTGTCGCTGCGCTGCAAACACCCCTCCACTTCGTCCCAGGGCGGAGCAAGGAGCGAAGCGACGCGGCGCAGACCCTGGGATCCACGCCGTTACCCGCCGGCAGTGCTCCGGCGGACCAGAACCGAACGCTACCACCCGGTTCCGCGAAAAAGCTCGAATCACTCCCGATTGGTCGTCTCGATCAGGTCGATGTTCCATTGGCGCGGCCAGCGCTTCAGCGACTTCTCGCGCTGGATGGCGTCGCGAATGCCGAAATGTTCTTCGTACCAGACCAGACCGCTGCACGCCGTAGCGGCTGGTGAAGCGGGAGCCTTCGCCGGATTTGTGCTCGGGCATGCGGCCGAGATCATGGCGAGCCGATGTAGATCGTGCCGCGCTTCCGGCTCGCGGTCATGGTGGCATAGCCGGTCATGGTGGAAAGGTAGCTGGCGCCGTTGCGGATACAAGCGCCGTTCTGAGCCGTTGCATTCTTCAGCTGAGGTAACGGAATGGATCCCAGGGTCTGCGCCGCGTCGCTTCGCTCCTTGCTCCGCCCTGGGATGACGAAGTCGCAGGGGCCGGCTAATCGCAGACCTTGGAGATTGGGTGGTTGCAGGCCGGTCGTCAGCGACGGTCAGTCGAAGAACCAAATCCTCTGTGGAGAGGAACTGGTACAAAACCGCCTCGGCGGCAGGTCCGTGGCGCAAATCAGCGCCGTGCCGAAATCCACAGCATAGCTGCCGCGACCCGGCCAGCGGCAATCCCCTCGCCAGCGAGGGGCCGGTCACCCGCTGAGATTCAAACAAGATCGCCGGAACCATTTCGTAGTGGCTGAGTTTCGGACTAAAGCTACTGGAACTCCGAACATGGCAGAGTTTGATACAGGACGAGGGAAGTCTGTTGCCAAAACCGTACGGCAATTGATCCATTCCGAAGATAATCGCCGGCATTTACACGGCGTGCTAAATCTTGCCGTCGACCCACGACTGCCCGGCGCCCTTGCCTCATTGCTTGAGGTGCTCGATCAGGCCGGGCGGGAACCGTTTCCGCATTCGCGGAGCCCAAACCAGCGATGACCGGATAAAACGCGCTAAATCTTCTCCTCCACCCCATGGCTCAACGCTACGACATCGAGAAGACACCTGAAGGCACGTGGGACATCATCGATGTGTTCACGGGGCTGCCTGTTGTCGAGGTGGGCGTCCCTTTGATTGACATGCCTATCGAAGAGGCCGACCATCTGGTCGACCTTCTCAACAGCCGCGACAGGGAACAGCGGGACGATACTTAAGCGGCCGCTTCCCAGGCCACCGCGGAAGCGCGTCCCCCGTTCGGAGGATGCGTTCGGGCGTTCCGACTTTGTAAGCTCCAATTGGTAAGGGGTTCAGCGTTGATGTTCGACGCTGTCCTCTGGGAACCAAATGGAGATTGTCATGCTCAAGCTCGCCTCAGCCCTGGCGCTGCTTCTTGCCGGGACAGCGCCTCTGTTTGCAGATGACATGCCTGTGAACGCGGACAGTATCAAATGGGGTCCGGCTCCTGCGGTCATTCCCGCTGGCGCGAACTTGGCCGTTATGGCTGGAGATCCCTCAAAGGACGGCAGTTTTGTGCTGCGGTTGAAGATGCCAGCCGGCTACAAAATTGCCGCACATAACCATCCCACCTCGGAATACATCACGGTGCTTTCCGGTAATTTTCATATCGGAATGGGCGATAAGCTCGACGAGGCGAAAGGCACCGAACTGACTGCTGGCGGCTTCGGCGTTGCGCCGGCCGGAATGAATCACTTCGCCTGGGCGACAAGCGATACGATTATCCAGGTGCATGGCGAGGGGCCGTTCGCGATCACCTACGTCAATCCGGCGGACGATCCGAGCAAAAAGTGACAGTTCGGGAAATGCAATGACCCTCTGAGCGGCCGGATCAGGCAATTCGAGTTTCTGATCGAAGTTTTCCCCGAACGTCGATTCAGAAAGATCCGCCAACGAGGGGCGAGCTGATTTGCCGCAAACGGAATCGTATTCCGGTTGGACACTTTGCCGTGGACGGCGCCGAAACAAAAAACCCGCCTCGGCGGCGGGTCGTTGGCGCAAATCAGCACCATGCCGAAATCAACAGCATAAAAGCCGTCACAAAGCAACGAATCGCGAGCTCGCGACGAGACTCGAAAATCGCGGTCGATGTTAAGGCCGAGGAGCGCACAAGCATCCGCTGATCTTGCTGGTCAAAACGCCATCGGCTTGGCACAGTCGGGAAAACAGGAGTCTCTTCATGGCGAAGACCGCGCGTGCGACAAAACCGAAACCTTGGGCCGAGGCGGCGACGCATCTGGTCGACGTCGCGATGGGCAGGAGGCCCGCCGATCTCGTTATCCGCAACGGGCGCTGGGTCAACGTTCATTCCGGCGAGATCATCGCCGGCGCCGACATTGCCGTTGCCGGTGGCCGCTTCGCCTATTGCGGGCCGAATGCCGGCCACGCCATCGGCCAGGGCACCAAAGTGGTCGATGCCGGTGGGCGCTATCTGGTGCCGGGCCTCTGCGACGCGCACATGCATGTCGAGAGCGGCATGTTGACGGTGACGGAGTTCTGCCGCGCCGTCATTCCGCATGGCACCACCTCGATGTTCATCGATCCGCACGAGATCGCCAACGTGCTCGGCCTGCCGGGTGTGCGGCTGATGCATGACGAGGCCGTCGCCATGCCGATCAACGTGCTTGTGCAGATGCCGTCCTGCGTGCCTTCCGCACCTGGGCTGGAGCATGCCGGCGCCGAGCTGACGGTCGCCGATGTCACCGAGGCGATGGCGTGGCAAAACATCATCGGGCTTGGCGAGGTTATGAACTTTCCCGGTGTCGCGGCCAATGATCCGGTGATGGCGGGCGAGATCGCCGCGACGGTGAGAGCGGGCAAGACCGTCGGCGGCCATTATGCCTCGCGCGATCTCGGCCTGCCGTTCCACGGCTACGTCGCCGGCGGACCCGAGGACGACCACGAAGGCACGCGCGCCGAGGACGCCATCGCCCGCGTCCGCCAGGGGATGAAGGCGATGCTCAGGCTGGGCTCGGCCTGGTACGACGTCGCCTCGCAGATCAAGGCGGTGACGGAGAGCGGGCTCGACCCGCGCAACTTCATCCTGTGCACCGACGACAGCCATTCCGGCACGCTCGTCCATGAGGGCCATATGGACCGGGTGGTCCGCCACGCCATCAGCCAGGGGCTGAAGCCGGTGACGGCGATCCAGATGGCGACGCTCAACACCGCCCAGCATTTCAGGCTGGAGCGCGAGTTGGGTTCGATCGCGCCGGGGCGGCTCGCCGATCTGCTGATCGTCTCCGATCTGACCGCAATGACCATCGACGAGGTCTATGCCCGCGGCGTCAGGCTGGCCAAGGGCGGCAAGCTCGACATCGACATTCCGGCCTATGACTATCCGAAGACGGCAAAGAACACCGTCAAGCTCGGCAAGAAGCTCAAACCGGGGGATTTCGACATCGTGGCGCCCATCGGCGCCAACGAGGTTCGGGTGCGGGTCATCGGCGTGATCGAGAACCAGGCGCCGACGCGGGCGCTCGAGGCCGATCTCCCGGTCGAGGACGGGCTGGTCGCCATGGACCGCCGCAACGACGTCTGCCAGATCGCGCTGGTCGAGCGCCACCGAGGCACAGGCGGCGTCACCAATGCCTTCGTCTCCGGCTTCGGCTATATGAGCGACTGCGCCATGGCCTCCAGCGTGGCGCATGATGCCCACCACATCATCGTCGTCGGCACCTCCAAGCAGGACATGGCATTGGCGGTCAACCGGCTGGGCGAGGTCGGCGGTGGCGTCGTGCTGTTCTCTAACGGCAAGGAACTGGCGCTGGTCGAGATGCCGATCGCCGGGCTGATGTCGGACGAGCGCGCCGAAATCGTCGCGGCCAAGGCCGACAAGCTGACCGAGGCGATGCGCCAGATGGGCTGTTCGCTGAACAACGCCTACATGCAGCACTCGCTGCTGGCGCTGGTCGTCATCCCGGAACTGAGGATTTCCGATGTCGGCCTGATCGACGTGACGACGTTCCAGAAGGTCGACTTGTTCGTCTGACGACGACCAAAGGGCGAGCCCCGCGTCGATCATCCGCCGGTGGCGATGGTCAGCACCTTGAACGGCGTGGTGATGACGATCTCGGCGACGGAGCCGACGGCCTTGCCGATGCCTTGGCCGAGATTGTCGATCGGCTGCGCCGGATTGACCTCGTCTGACGCCAGGCCGGCCGGCGCGCGCAGCCGGTCGCCGAGCAACTGCACTAGGAACGGGTTGTCGGCGAATTGGCGTGGTTCAGGCGGTCGCCGCCTTTGGTCTTGCTCAGGTCGACCACCGAAACGCCATAGCTGGCGAGGTCGGCCGCGTCGCCATAGTCGCCGACGCGCGGCTTGTCGCCGGAGATCAGGGAGGAGAGTCTGAGGGCGCGATCGTCGCCCGAAAGCAGGATGGCGAAAGGCTTGTCGGGCTTGCCGTAGCGGATCATCTGCTTCTTGAACACATCGACGTCGATGTCTGGCGAGGCCAGGATGACATAGCCGAGCTTGTCGCTGAGATCGCGGTCGCCGGTGATGGCAAGCTGGCGCAGCGCTTCCATCGTCACCCAGGTGCCCACCGAATGGGCGATGATATCGATGCTCTTTGCCTTCGTCTTGGCCAGCATGCGCAGCGTTTCTTCGAGATCGTCGCGCGCGGCGTTGGCGCTTTCCTTGTCGTAGATATAACCCGTGGTCTTGCCGCTCGACGCCCATGAGAACAGCACCGGCGTGCCGGGGTATTTCGTGTCGTGCGCGATCTGCGTCAGCCGGTAGATGCCGTCGTCGAAACCGTTGTTGAAGCCGTGCACGAAAACCAGCGCGCGGTCGCCGCGCATGGCGATGTCGGCGCCGACCGCCTTGGCGAATTGCGGAGCGCCTTCGTAGAATTCGACCTCCGTTGCCGTGAAATCCTTCGCCGGATTGCTGTTGGCGGAGCCCTTGACCCGCTCGATAGCGCCGACCCGATGGATTTTCGGAACGGTGACCTCGACACTGGCAAAACTGGTGGTCGGTGAACGGTCACCGTCAAACACCTGCCGCGGGTCCTTCGTCGCTTTTTTTCGGGTGGTGGCGACGAAGATCTCATGCGTGGCGGCGATGTCGGAGGCAGGTACCGTGACGGTCGTCGTGTTGAGAAGGTCGTGTGTCTTGCGACCGGCGCAGCCGGTAACGGCGAGCGCAAACGCTACGGCGAGAAAAGTCTTCGAACGCACGGTCACGCAGGCTCCCGCAGGAGGGATGTCAAGCTGGTGACGTCGCTCGCCATTTCGATAAAGCCAGGGGTCGGCCCGGTCCCGTTGAAAGTGATACGATGCTGCCGCAACCGTGACCATGCAGGACGAAAGAAACGGGGCGTCGAACGCACCTCACTGCCCGAGCAGGCTGATGCGGTCGGTCACCTCGCGGTCGCTGGCAAATCCGTCATCCTCGCGCAGCCGCTGGCCGATCATCTTCACCAACTCGGGGTTGTCGGCGAATTTGGTGTGGTTGAAGCGATCCGATCCCTTGACGCTGGAGAGATCGACGACGTTCACCCCGTAGTCGGCGAGGTCGGCCGCGTCCTTGTAGTCGCCGACGCGCGGCCGCGAGCCGGCGATCAGGCCGGAGAGCCGCAGCGCCCGGTCGTCGTCGGACAAAAGCAGGATGAATGGCTTGTTCGGCTTGCCGTAGCGGCGCATCTGGCTCTTGAACACGTCGACATCGATGTCGGGCGAGGCCAGCACGACGTCGCCGAGTTTGCCGCCGAGATCGCGGTCGCCATTGATGGCGAGCTGGCGCAGCGCTTCCATGGTCACCCAGGTCCCCAGCGAATGCGCGACGATGTCGATGCGCCGCGCGCCGGTCTGCGCGAGCATTCTCAGCGTCACTTCCAGCTGGTCGCGGGCAGCACTGGCGCTTTCCCTGTCGTAGACATAGTCCCGGGTCTTGGCGCCCGACGCCCAGGAAAACAGCACCGGCGTGCCCGGGTAGCCGGAATCATGGGCGATCTGGGTGACGCGGTAGACGGCGGCGTCGAAGCCGGTGTTGTAGCCGTGGACGAAGACCATGACGCGGCCGCCGCGCGCGGCGATGTCGGCACTGAGCGCGCTGGAGAATTTCGGCGCGGTGTCGTAGCCGACGACGTCGGAGGCCATGAAGTATTTGGCCGGGTCGTTCGACTTGCCGCGCGAACGCCGCTCGATCTGACCGGTTTCGTGGGTCCCCGGCACGGTGACGTTGGCGCGGGCATAGTTCAACGTGGCCGAGCGCTCACGGTCGAAAACCTTGCTGGGATCGTCGGAGCGCTTGCGCGTCGTGGCGATGAAGATGCTGTGGTTGCCGGCGATGTCCGTCACCGGCGCGGACACCATGGCGCTGCCGAGGAGTTCCTCGGTCTGCCGGCCGCCACAGCCGGCAACGAGCAAGGCAAGGACAAGGATGCAAATCTTCTTCAACTCTAGAATTCCACTCCGGCCGAAAGGCTTGATCCAACCTCCGCGAACCCTCCCGGACAGCCGAAGTGCGGCAGAAGTAAGTCATATCCACCCGAAATGCGCTCAGCGGCTTGCGACAGTCATCGCACTGTTGCGCGAAAGCCAAAATGGCGGCAGGCGCCACTATTCAGGTTTGCGCCGCCCCTCATTGCCCTGCCGGGCATTTCTCCCCGTATAGTGACGGGGAGAAAGACGCCTTCGCAAAAGATTTCGCCAACCCTCAAGCGTTGCAGGAAGGCTGCCCAGGTTGCGGCCAGCTCCTTCTCCCCGTCCCTATACGGGGAGAAGATGCCGGTAGGCAGATGAGGGGCAGCGCCGACATCCACGATTGGCTTTTCCAACATGAGTTTATCTTAAGCGATTGCCCTGATCAAACACGTACGGCGTGTGCTAGCTTCGCGAACATCACAGACGACCCGGGGTAATTTTTCCGATGACCAGTTTCTCCTCCCGCGTCGCTGCCGCCGCTGCCGCGATCCGCCGGATTTTCCCGGAGACGCCGCTGCAGGAAAACGACTATCTGTCGAAGAAGACCGGCGCGCGCGTGCTGCTGAAACGCGAGGACCTGTCGCCGGTGCGCTCCTACAAGATCAGGGGCGCCTTCAACTTCTTCCGCAAGGCGCTCGATGCCGGCAACGATGCCGAGCTGTTCGTCTGCGCTTCCGCCGGCAACCATGCGCAGGGCTTTGCCTTCGTCTGCCGTCATTTCGGCAGACGAGGCGTGGTGTTCATGCCGGTGACGACGCCACAGCAGAAGATCGACAAGACGCGGCTGTTCGGCGGCGAATTCGTCGAGATCAGGCTGGTCGGCGACTTTTTCGACGACTGCTACCGCGCCGCCTTCGAATTCACCGAGAGTGCTGGCGCGCACATGGTGCCGCCGTTCGACCACAAGGACATCATCGAGGGGCAGGCGACCGTCGCCTACGAGATATCAGGCCAGATGCCGGGCGCGCGGATGCCCGACATCATCATGCTGCCGGTCGGCGGCGGCGGCCTGGCGGCCGGTGTGACGCATTATTTCGCCGACCAGCGCCGCGACGCGCGTTTCGTCTTCTGCGAGCCGGCCGGCGCGCCAAGCCTGAGCGAGAGCCTCGCCACCGGTAAGCGCATCAAGCTCGCCAGGGTCGACAATTTCGTCGACGGCGCGGCGGTGGCCGAAATCGGCCGCGAGCCGTTGCGGCATCTCAGGGCGTTTGCTGCTGACACAGTGCGGCTGATCCCGGAAAACCGGCTCTGCGCGACCATGATCGAGATGCTGAATGTCGAAGGCGTGGTGTTGGAGCCAGCCGGCGCACTGGCGATCGACGCGCTCAAGGATTTTTCGAAGAAGGAAATCAGGGGCAAGACCATCGTCGCGGTGGTTTCGGGCGGCAATTTCGATTTCGAGCGGCTGCCGGACGTGAAGGAAAGGGCGCTGCGTTTCGAGGGGCTGAAGAAGTACTTCATCATCCGCTTTCCGCAGCGGCCGGGCGCGCTGCGCGATTTCCTCGAATTGCTCGGGCCTGACGACGACATTGCCCGCTTCGAATATCTGAAGAAATCGGCGCGCAATTTCGGTTCGGTGCTGATCGGCATCGAAACCAAGGACCGCCGTAATTTCGAGCTGCTCAACGCCAATTTCGAGGCCGAGGGCGTCCAGTATCAGGACATCACCGACAACGAGACTCTGGCCGGGTTCATCATATGAGCGGCCAGGCGAAGATATTCGTTGCGTTGTTTTCCGGCATCAATGTCGGCGGCAACCGCATCGTCAAGATGGCCGAACTCCGGTCGTTCTTCGAGGAGCTCGGCTTTGGCGACGTCGCCACCTATGTGCAGAGCGGAAATGTCGTGTTCCGTTCGGCAAAGGGCGATGCCGCCACTCTGACCAAACAGCTGGAAGCGGCCTTCGAGAAGAAATGGGGATTTCACTCGCGCATCATGGTGCGCGATCTCGGCTGGTTCGTGCGGCTGGTGGCTGAAAATCCCTATCCGGAAGTCGCCGGCGACCCGACGAAGCTCCACGCCTATGTGCTGGAGCACTCCCCGACCGCCGACGAGGTCGCGCGGCTGGCCGAAAAATGCACCGGTCCCGAACGGTTCGAGATCAGGGGCGACGTGCTTTACCTTCACGCCCCGGAAGGCCTCGGCAAATCGGTGTTTGCCAACCTCATCCCGCGCACGCTGAAAGTGCCCGGCACCGCGCGCAACTGGCGCACGGTGCTGATGCTGCTGGAGATGGCCGGTCAGGCTGACCAAACCAGCAGCTGACTGCCGCTTCGTTTACGCTGCCGAAGCCTTTTTCCAGTCGAAGGTCAGCTCTTCGCGGAAAGCGAAGCGTTTGAGGTGATCGGCGACGACCGTTTCCAGGCGCTCCAGCGAGCCGGCTTCGTCAGCGGTTACCGCGATATGCAGCGCTGCCGGATCGGCATCGAGGACCGTGCGGCCCAGTGAGAGGTCGATGGTGCCGTGGTTCGGATCGAACTCGACGGGAAACTTGTGCGCCCAGTGTTTGCAGAGCTGCTGCAGATAGCGGCTCGCATGTTCGGTGGCGACATCGGCATGGCTGGTCGGCATGAATGGATTGTTCCCTGATGTGGCTGGTTACCAGCTTCCGGTATTGGGCATCGAGGCCCAGGGCTCGGCCCTGGGCTTGGCCGGGCCTTTCTGCAAAAGCTCGATCGAGATGCCGTCCGGCGATCTGACGAAGGCCATGTTGCCGTCGCGCGGCGGCCGGTTGATGGTGACGCCCTTGTCCATCAGCCGCTGGCAGGTGGCATAGATGTCGTCGACCTCGTAGGCGAGGTGGCCGAAATTGCGGCCGCCCTTGTAGTCCTCGGGATCCCAATTGTAGGTGAGCTCGATCAGCGGCGCCTTGTCTGCGATGCCGCTTTGCTCGTCTTCGGGCGCGGCGAGGAAGATCAGCGTGTAGCGCCCCTGTTCGTTTTCGTGGCGGCGCACTTCCTTGAGGCCGAGCTTGTTGCAGTAGAAATCGAGCGATGCATCGATGTCGGCGACGCGGACCATGGTGTGGAGGTAGCGCATGTGATCTTCCTCGAAATGTTGCGTTGCGGCGGAACATAGGGGCCACCCGGCCAAAGGGCAATTCCCGATAGCCGGTCCCGCCGGCAAAACAACAAATCCGGTATTCCTGCAATGAACCGTGAAAAAAGGCACGGAAGGTCTTGCACACAGCGGAAGCGGCAGTGTTAATCTAACGTCAAGAATCAGTTGCGGTATTCTTGGAAAAAGGGGGGCGTTGTTATGGGGGAAAAGGCCTCTTTCATGGGGCGGGACGGAACCGGTAACGCCTTGCGAAGGGACGAGAGCGGCGATGCGGCCGATCTCGTCGAAGTTGCGGGCGCCATCAAATGGTTCGACGTGGCCAAGGGCTATGGTTTCATTCTTCCCGATGACGGCGTTTCCGGCGATATTCTCCTCCATGTGACGTGTCTTCGGAAGGACGGTTTCCAGACCGCCCTGGAAGGCGCTCGCGTCGTGTGCCTCGTCAAGCATGGCGAGCGTGGATTGCAGGCGTTCCGTGTGCTCTCCATGGATCTCACCACGGCGACCCATCCGGCGGAAATGCAGGATCAGCGCACCCATGTCTCGGTGACGCCGGAAAGCGGTCTCGAGCGGGCGCTGGTGAAATGGTTCAACCGCACCAAGGGGTTCGGTTTCCTGACCCGGGGCGAGGGCACCGAGGACATCTTCGTCCATATGGAAACGCTGCGCCGCTACGGCATTACCGAGCTCAGGCCGGGGCAGGTCGTGCTGGTCCGCTTCGGGCGCGGCGACAAAGGCCTTATGGCTGCCGAAATTCACCCGGATATGGGTACCTTGCCCGTCTCGCACTAAGGTCCCATCCCGATCGAATCGGGACGCTACCTGGTGCTTTCTACTTGACCATGATCTTTTCCGAACCGTAGGTTCGGGATCATGGTTTAGGACGATGGCCGAGGATTCTGAATGACTTACAGGAACTGGCTGACAACGGGCGTGGTCTGCGCCGCGATCGCCTTTGTCGTCGCCTCAGGCGCTTTCTTCCATTCGCAGCAACCGGCTTCGGCAGACAGCCGGGCGATGATCCTTGCCGTCGACCCGCAGCCGCTGGTCGCGGTGACGAAAGGCGGCGAACGCTCGTTCTCCGTCGAAATCGCCGACACCTCCGCCGAGCGCGAGGCCGGCCTGATGTTTCGCGAGGAGATGGCCGACGATCATGGCATGCTGTTCGTTTTCGAGGAGCCTCGGGATGTGAGCTTCTGGATGAAGAACACGCCGATGCCGCTCGACCTGATCTTTGTCGGTCAGGACGGCAGGATCCGGGCGATCAAGCAAGGCGAGCCGCAATCAGAGGCGATGATCTCGCCCGGCGAGCCGGTTCGCTTCGTGCTCGAGCTCAAGGCGGGCACCGCCGCCAGGGGCGGCATCGAGGCTGGCGACCTGCTGCGTCACCCGGCAATCGGCACTGCGCACGACTGACCGCGCAGGAACCGTCGCAAATGCAGTTTTTCTCCCATGGCAGCTTTGATCTTGCCTTCCTCGACCGCCAGCCGGCAACGGGGCAGGGCGATCCGGTGCTGATGATCCACGGCTTTGCCTCGACCCATTACGTCAACTGGGTGTCGCCCGGATGGTTCAAGACGCTGAACGATGCCGGCTACCGCGCCATCGCCTTCGACAATCGCGGCCATGGCGCCTCGTCGAAGAGCTATGAGGAGGCCGATTATACGCCGGACCGGATGGCGTCCGACGCTGCGGCCCTGCTCGACCATCTCGGCATCGAACGCGCCCATGTCATGGGCTATTCGATGGGCGCGCGGATATCTGCCTTCCTGGCGCTTTCCGACCCGGACAAGGTGGCAACGCTGGTCTTCGGCGGTCTCGGCGTCGGCATGGTCGACGGCGTCGGCGACTGGGATCCGATCGCCGCTGCCCTTCTGGCCGACGACCCTGATGCCACCAGCCATCCGCGCGGCCGTTCGTTTCGCGCTTTCGCCGACCAGACCCGCAGTGACCGCCGGGCGCTGGCCGCCTGCATTGCCACCTCGCGGGAATTGCTGGCCGAGGCCGACATTGCGCGCATTGCCCAGCCGACATTGATTGCCGTCGGCACCAAGGACGATATCGGCGGTTCGCCCGACGAACTGGCCGTCCTGATGCCGAACGCCAGGGCCTTTCACATCGAGGGCCGCGACCACATGCTGGCCGTCGGCGACAAGACCTTCAAGCAGCGGGTGCTGGAATTCTATGCCGAAAATCCGTTGTGAGCACATCGGTGGTTGAGTTGCGCGAGAAGATGAGCGAACCGCCTCCGGCGACATTTTTCCCGTCCGGAGCATCGGGCGTTGAGATCCAGGTCGAGCCCAACCCGGAGATGGCGCAAGCGCCACTCGCTCGCTGCATTCCTCGGCCACTGTAGCGGCATGGATCCATGCCATGACCTTCGAGCGTCGCGGCCTTCGTAGGATGGGCTTGCCGGAGGCTGGAGCCATGGGCCGGTCGACCGGCATCACCTGAAGAGAAACACGCTCTAAGGGCTTTCCGGGTCAGGTCATGCCTCAAGCGCTTCGATCGAACGCGCCATGTTTTGCCGAGCCTGAGCCTCGAACCGCTGGCGGAACTCCTCGGTGTGAAAGATGCGCGGGCGGGCGAGGAAACTCTTCAGAACAGTACTGCGGCCGGCACGCCACATCGGCTCTTCCACCCAGCCATATTCGCGGCGAACCGCCTGTTCATAGGCGTTGAACGCATCAGGCGTCGCACCCAGGATCGCCAGGTCGATGTCGAGAAACAGCGCTGCGTCGCGGGCGGCATTCTCGTCGTCAAACTGCGGCAACTCATGCGTGGCGGTGGCTGATATCATCGCCGTGATGCGGCCAAGGCGCTGCGCATCGGTGCGGCCGGCGAGCTTTTTCTCGGCAAGGGCGGCACTCCTCGCTTCGTTGTCCTTGGCCCGGCTGTCATAGACGGCGTCGTGAAACCAGATCGCCGCTTCGACCGCCTCGGGGTCGTGCAGGGACGCCCGATAGTCGCCGGCCAGCGCCAGCATCGCCTCGATATGGGCAAGGCTGTGATAGTGGCGGCCCTCGGCCCGGTAGAGCGCGGAAAGCTCATTCTTCATCGGCGCGTCGATCAAGGCTTCGTTTTCCATGGCCGCTTGAATTTCCGTGAACCAAATCCATTTGACAAAGCACTAAGGAAAATTGAGTTCAACCGTGCTATGATCTGGCTTATAGAGCATGTCGCGCAAAAGTGCGCAGCGGTTTTGGGACAACGACATGCTCAAAACAGGCACTTGATGCGCATCGCCTGAATCACTTTGATCGCGATTCGCATTATGCGGCCGGAGAATAGGCAAGTCGCCAAGCCGGAGACGTTAGATGGCCGGAGATCATTGATGAACAGCGTTACGATTGCCCGCCCCAGCATGGTGAAGCCGATCGACCCGATCTGGCGCTCGATCCGCGACGAAGCGATGGAGGCGGTCAACCGCGATCCGCTGCTGGCGGCATTCCTCTATTCGACCATCCTCAACCAGGAAAACTTGGAGGAAGCGGTCATCCATCGGCTGGCCGAGCGGCTCGCCCATCAGGATATCGGTTCCGATCTCATTCGCCAGACATTCAAGGCGATGGCGGCCGATGACAACGACTGGTCGTCGACGGTGCGTGTCGACATCCAGGCCTATTACGATCGCGATCCGGCCTGCGACCGCTTCATCATGCCGGTGCTCTATTTCAAGGGTTTTCATGCCATCCAGACCCACCGGCTGGCGCATTGGCTGTGGAACCAAGGCCGCCAGGACTTCGCGCTCTACCTGCAGAGCCGGTCGTCCTCGGTGTTCCAGACCGACATCAATCCGGCCGCCCGCATCGGCAAGGGCATCTTCCTCGACCATGCCACCGGCCTCGTCGTCGGCCAGACGGCGGTGATCGAGGACGACGTGTCGATCCTGCACGGCGTGACGCTGGGCGGCACCGGCAAGGCCGGCGGCGACCGCCATCCAAAAATCCGCTATGGCGTGCTGATCGGCGCCGGCGCCAAGATCCTCGGCAACATCGAAGTCGGCCATTGCTCGAAGATCGCGGCAGGCTCGGTAGTGCTGTCGCCGGTGCCGCACAACAAGACGGTTGCCGGCGTGCCGGCCCGCGTCGTCGGCGAGACCGGCTGCGACCAGCCTTCGCGGCAAATGGACCAGCTTTTGCCGTCGCAGTCGATGGATCACGTCGTCAGCTTCGATATCTGATTTCAAGTCCGCGGGGCGGGCAGCCGAACTCCGTTTGCCGGCTCCGCCGCCTGTCGGTTCTCGCATATCCGGTCAGCTTGCCTTTACATCGCCATTGTCGACGTGCCAGAAGCGCGCTCAAACGAGCAAGACCGACGATCGGAGAAGACTTTTGAAGCCGGACGAAATCAGAAAGCTGGACGCCTATTTCAAGCGCGTCTTCCAGAACCCCAAGCTTGAAGTGAAGGCGCGGCCGCGCAAGGACGATTCGGCCGAGGTCTATGTCGGCGACGAATTCCTCGGCATCGTCTTCAAGGACGAGGACGACGGCGACTATAATTTCTCGATGGCGATCCTCGACATCGATCTGGCCTGAGCCGGGGATTCGCGGTTACCGGCAGGCGCCCGTCATCCCTGGGCGGAGAAGGGGGCTCCGCCGTTTGCGATTTGCCTCCAAAGCGCGTCGCATAATCCCTTCAGACACAAAGCGTTAGCGCCCTGTCTTAAGCATACGCGCAGCCTCGGCGGCGATGGCTGCGTCGAGCGCCTGCCAGTCGCCTAGAAATTCCATGGGAAAGCGGTAGGTGAGGCTGAGACTGTTGCCGACCAGAATGTCGCGTTCGCAGGGCGCCAGCGATTGCGCGGCACTTGGGCCGCTCAGGCAGCGGGCCACGAACGGGTCCTTGCCCCGGCTATTGGCGACCGCCAGCACCTCGTTGAAATAGCCTGAGTTTTCGGTGAAGCCGTAGAGCGTCGTGCCGCCCGGGCCGGGCGTGCCGGGCTGGACAATCAGTGCGCTGTAGATCGGCGCGAAGCGCCCGCTCATGTCACGCGACATGACCTGTCGTTCGAACGACAGAAAGATAATCCTCTTGCTCGATCCGGTGTGGTTGAAATCGTCGCGCGCGGCCTCGCTGTAGCCGTCCATTTCGGGATAGCGCAGATAGAGGTCGAACCGCGAGGCGATGCCATCGCGCCGGGCCTGGTCGAAGCGGATGACATTGGCCGGCACGGCGATGACGTTGTTGCCGATCACAACCTCGTGGATTGTCGTGTCGTCGGTGTATCCGGCCATGGCGATCGAGCGGCCAAGCCATTTGCCGCCAAGGCTGATCGCCACCGAAAGCATTGCCAGCCCCGCGAACACGTAGAACACCCGCTTCATCAGCTTGGAATCGACGACGGTGAGCTGCGGACCGTTGGCGGTGGCTGTCTGCTTCATCGCGATCCCCAATTTCGGCCGCCCGTCCCAAGATGTCCCTGGGTGTCCCCTGGAGACGTCCCTCTTGGGTGTCCTTAAGCAGCACATGTGGCGCGGCACGGCTCTTGCAACGGCGCCTGTCGAACACGACTGTGCGATTTCATGGTAAATGGAAGGTAAAGATGGGTCCGGTCGAACACACACTCTTTGCTTTTATGGTTGGGCTGACGGCGTGCGGCCTGACCGGATCGGCTATGGAGCTGATATCAGGCCGCCGGCTTGCCTTCGTCGAGCCCTCTGTGTCGCCGGCGCATGTGCTGCGCTCGCTCTTCGCGACGGCCTGCGCCGGGCCCCTGATGTTCGCCAACGAAGCCCTCCACGCCTGGCGGGAAGGCCGCATTTCCGCCCCGGCGCTGATCTCTTGCGGTTGCACCGCTACGGTCTGGGCCTTGGCGTTGGGCGTCGTGCTGATCGACATTGCATCCCGAGCGGGCATTCTCCTAGGTTCGGCTGATTTTTCAGTGTGAGACGATTCGGAGGCGAAAAATGCCGCTCTATGCGATCGACGGAAAAGCCCCTGGTTTCGAGGACGCGGACAGCAACTGGATCGCGCCCGACGCGACATTGATCGGCGATGTCAGGGTCGGCCGCAATGCAGGCTTCTGGTTCGGCGTCGTCATCCGCGGCGACATCGAGCCGATCGTTATCGGCGCTGATACCAATGTGCAGGAGCACACGGTCATGCATACCGACGTCGGTTTTCCCCTGACCATCGGGCAAAGCTGCACGATCGGCCACCGGGCCTTGCTGCATGGCTGCACGATTGGCGACAACAGCCTGATCGGCATGGGCGCCATCGTGCTGAACGGCGCGAAAATCGGCAAGAACTCGCTGGTCGGCGCCGGCGCGCTGGTCACCGAAGGCAAGGAATTCCCCGACAATTCGCTGATCATTGGCTCGCCCGCGCGTGTGATGCGAGAGCTGGACGATGCCGCGGTAGCCAGGCTGCGCGCTTCGGCCGCGCACTACGTTGCCAACGGCAAACGCTTCAAAGCGGGACTGACGAAGACCTGAGGCCAGCCTTGCTCAAATCTTCGGCTATGGTTTCACCGGCATCGTCCCCCAACTCACCGTCCATTGGAGCCGCGCCTGGTCATCGCATCGCGCAGCAACGAAGCGCCGGCTTCAAAGCCGGCATTGTCGGCGTCCTCGAGGGCCGTCGTATAGTCGTCGATGCGGGTTTCGAGCGATGGGTCGGCGCCCGCCGCCAACAGCAGGCGGATGGCATCGACGCTACGGATGGCGACCGCATAGTGAAGCGGCGTCCAGTCGTTTACGCCCCGCATGTTCAGGTCTGCGCCACCATCGATCAGGATTCGGACGATTTCCAGTCTGTCAGCCCGGTCGGCGGACAGTGCCGCAATGATTGCCGGAAAACCGCCGTGGTGGTGATAGTTCGGGTCCGAGCCCGCATCCAGTAAGATCGAGATGAAAGCGGCGGGGCTCCAATAGATCGCATACTCCAGTGGATGCCCAAGGCCGAGTTCAAAGGGCATCTGCTCGTCGAACCAGCCGGGTGAGCCGCCGAGAGCCACACCGAGGCCCTCGAAGTCGCCCGCCTTGAACGCGTCATCGATGGCCTTGAACAGGCGGTGGCGCTCGCATCGATCTTCCGGGATTTCCAACATCGCAGCGATCCGGAGGTTGAATTGGCCGCCATATTGCTCCCATCCGCCGCTGCCTGAAAGCCTCATGGGCGGGTTGCGATTGGAGAGCAGGTCGATAGCTTTGCGCAATGGTACGCCGATCTTACCGCATCGACATCAAGTTCGTCATCAGACCTGCCTTGATGTCGAGTGCGGGTCGATGGGCCTCCGGATGACCGATGTCGTTCAGCTGATCGGGCGTCAAGTCGGCTAGTGCCCTGCGTCTTGCGACGGTCCGTCGCCATCCCCCGAAGGCGGCGATCATTTGTGCTATGCTTTTCCTGCTAGATCCAAACAGGCGTTTTTTCGACGCGCTGCGGCCGGTGCGAGTTTCCGTATGAGCCATTTCTAGTCTCCCATTCGATGTTTGTGGGTGGGAGCGTGCCACGCGGGTGTTTTCGGGCTGTTCGGCTGTGCGTGAAAAGAACGGAAAAGTCCGACGAGCTGCCGTTAAATCGGTGTTAAAATTATCTTCTGAAATGTATTCTGCCGCGGCGGTCAAAGTCTGGAGACCATCTGTGCGCATCAGGTTGCTGGGCGGCCTCGAGATTACTTCGCCGGAGCGCCGGCCCGTCCGTTTCGCCACGCGCAAGACTTCGCTGCTTTTTGCCGCCCTGGTGCTGGCGGGCCGCCGCGGCCATCGTCGCGAGCAGCTTTCCGAAGCCTTTTGGCCGGGACGAAGCAATGGCCAGGCCCGCAATAGTTTGCGGCAAGCGCTGGTCGACATCCGGCGCTCGTTCCCGATCAGCAAGGATGCCACCCTCTACATCGATGGGGATCAGGAAGCCGTCGCGCTGATTGCCGGTCCGGATGAGACGGACATCTCGATCTTCGACCGCAAACTGGAGGAGGGCCGGGTGGCGGATCTCGCCTACGCCGCCGACCTCTACCGCGGTGGGGTGCTTGCAGGGGAAGCCATTCCTGAGGAACTGGATGAGTGGTTTGGACCCTATCTGAACAGGTATCAGCGCAAGGCGCTGCAGTTGGTGGATCGGCTGAGCCTCGCGCTGCCTACCCCCGGCTCGGCGGAAGAGACCGCCTGCGAGGGGCTCGCGGAGAGATTGCTCGCCTCAGATCCCACCGCGGAGGCCGCCCATCGGGCGCTGATCCGGATCCACGCGCATCGCGGTCACGAAAACGCGGCCTTGCGCCAGTTCGAGCTCTGTCGGATTGTTCTGAAAAAGCAGCTGGACGCGGAGCCGGAGGCGCAGACAAGCTCACTGGCGGCTTCCCTGCAGTCCCGCGATCGAACTGGACATCAGCGGCCGGGGCCAAGCTCTGGCGTCGCGGCGCCGGCGCAGGTGCTGGCAGTCCCAACGAGACACGATGATCGACCGTCGGTGGCAGTGTTGCCGTTTCAAAATCTGAGCGGCGATCCAACGCAGGACTATTTTGCCGATGGCATTGTCGAGGACATTATCACCGTCCTGGCTCAATTCCGCCATTTGTTCGTCATCGCCCGGAACTCGAGCTTCACGTACAGGGAACGGGCTGTCGACATTAAGCAGATCGGGCTGGAGTTGGGCGTCCGCTATATCGTCGAGGGAAGTGTGCGGAAAGCGGGTGAGCGCCTGCGCATCACCGGACAACTCCTCGACGCTTCGAGCGGCCTCCACCTGTGGGCTGACCGTTTTGAAGGTACTCTAGCCGAGGTTTTTGATTTTCAGGACCAGATCGCCTCGAGCATAGTCGGCGCGATCACCCCAAAGGTCGAGGAGGCGGAAATTGAACGCGCCAAGCGCAAGCCGACTGAGGACCTCGACGCCTACGACTATTATCTGCGCGGGTTGGCGTCCCACGACCGAGCGGTCAACACCAAGGAAACCATGGATGACGCTCTGCGGTTCTTCATGAAGGCGATCGGCTGTGACCCGGTGTTCGCTGCCGCCTATGCCCGGGCGGCGCGCTGCTATGCGGCGCGAAAGAGCAACCGCTGGATGATCGATCGCTTAGAAGAGACTGCCGAGGCGACCCGACTGGCAAAGAGAGCGATCGAACTTGGATGGGACGATGCAATTGCCCTTTCGTACGGCGGATACGTGCTCGGCTATGTAGGCGGCGATGTGGAGGAAAGCGCGGCTTGCATCGAACGTGCGCTTGGCCTGAACCCGAACTTGGCTGCGGCGTGGGGTTACAGCGCCTGGGTTCAAGCGTGCTTAGGCGAGCCGGAGAAAGCCGTCGAGCGCGCCGCGCAGGCAATGCGCCTCAGTCCGTTCGATCCTCGCTTTTTTGTTTGGGAATTTTGCACCGCGCTCGCTCACTTTTGTGCCGGGCGCTACAACGATGCTGCTGAGTGGGCGAAAAGGTCTTTGCGCTCGCAACCAAACTACGCGAGTGCGACGCGTGTGGCGACGGCAAGTTACGTCTTGGCCGGTCGGCTTTCGGAAGCCGAGAAGATGATGGCTCGCCTGCGCGAACTCGATCCTACGTTGCGGCTTTCGAATCTCGCCGAGGTGCTGCCGCCGTTTTATCGACCGGACGATCGCAGCAGATATATCGAAGGCCTTCGCAAGGCGGGCCTGCCGGACTAACGCGGTATCACCGTGAAGCGAGGCATGTCGGCTTCACCGACGCATACTGGATTTCGAAAACCTAGCGTAGCCGGATGCTTATTCAGCCGCAGTGGCGGCGGCGCGGTTGCTGGGCACGCGTCACGTAGCCACGTTGGCTAGAAGAACTCACGCGCCGCCCGCGCATCCTGGCTGTCGTCGAGCTTACCGACAAGCTCGCCGTGAGGCGCGATAAATTCACGCGCTTTCTCGACATCTCCAAGGCTTCGAAGACAGCGAGCGAGTTCCACAGCGATACGCAGTTGGCCAATCGCGGAACGCTGCAAGGTAGCGACGTTCGCAGCGTTGTGGAGCATCTTCTCGATCTCGTCAGGTCCGCCACCGCTCTTTTCGCGGATACAGGCTTCGATCCTAAGTACTTCGGCGAGCTGGAAATAGGTTCCGTTGTAGCGGCCGAGCTCGAGGGCAGCTTCAACCGACTTGCGAGCGCTGTCCAGCCTGCCGCTGTCGCCCAGCGCTTCGGCGTAAAGGCCTATCAGATAGGGCAGCCCCATTTCGGCGCCGGTCCGGCGAATGGCAGATATAGCTTCCTCCATGCCGCGCAGGCCGGCCCCCCGTTCCCCAAGCCGGAATTGCCCCCATCCAACCTGGAACGCGGCTTGGCCGACGAGGAGCGGCAACTGGAATTTCTCTGCTATCTGCAACTCGCTTTCCGCCGCCCGAAGCGCGGCCTCAGGCTCCCCCGCGAACATATGGAGGTAGCTGGTCCCCCAATACGCAAGCGCCATGCTCAGCGGATGCTCGAAACGTCCGGCGAGCCCGGTTGCGTCTTCGCACCGTAGCCTTGCCTTATCCGGCTCGCCGGCCAGCCAGGCTGACAATCCCGAGAAGCAGCGGCAGCAGACGCCCGGGTCGTGACCGGAGTACTTGTACGTAAGATAATGATCGCGGTCGGGGTCGTAGAGGCCGATGGCGCGTTCCGCATGGTTCTGGGCCGCCGCGGTCTCCCCAAGGAAGAAATTGTTTGTCCAGAACATGTGCTCGGTCTCGATCGCGAGACCGGGATCGCTGTCGTCCTTAGCCATGCCAGCCCATCGGCAGGCCAGTTCCTGCGCCGCTGCCGGCTTACCGCTAAGCATGTAGTATTGGGCTCTCCCGCGCAGCGCCGTGAACAGACGCGCCTGGTCGCCGATCTTACCGCAAAGTTCCTCGGCGCGCTCGAACGCGGCGAGCACTTCGGTCGCACCCCAGCCACGAGCCGCCATGAGGGCCACGCCCCTCGCGAGCTGGAACTCGATCTCTTGCTCATCGGCGTCGGCGACATCGTTGCTCCTCAGCAGCCTGACCCCAAGGTCCAGCTGCTCAAGTGCACTGACGTGCGCCGACCGCCTGATCGCCTTGCGAGCCGAGATCAGAAGATAGCCGACGGCTTCGACCCAGAGGTGAGCCTGTTGCGCGTGTCTGGCCAGGCGTTCGCTGTGCTCCTCAAGCCGGTCCGCGTAATGGGCCTTCAATTCGGCAAGCGCAGTCCTGTGGAGCTCAATGAGCGCCGACGATACGATACGTCCTGACACAGCAGTTCGGATGAGGACGTGCTTGAAGCGGACGAAAGCCTCGGGAAAAACCTGAAGCTCCACTAGGAGATCGGCCTTCTTCAAATTCTCGAGGGCGGCATCGAAGCGAAGGTTCGACAGCGTCGCCATCCTTCGTAGCAAGGGCACCGGAATCTCTCCGCCGAAGATCGAGGCGACCTCGGCTACCCGCTTCGAATCCTTGTCGAGACGTTCGAAGCGAGCGTCGACGATCGTCTGGATACTCGCCGAAACGACGATCTCGTCGACCTCGCCAGAAGGCCGGTAGCGGCCCGGCTGCCCTTCCAGCTTGCCGGTCTCGGCGAGAGCGCGGACGGTCTCTTCCAGGAACAATGCATTGCCTTTGCACGCATCCCCGACTGCACCGCGGAGCTGCGCCAGCTCAGGGTCCCCGCCAACCAGGTAGTCAAGAAATGCTGCTGCTTCGGCCGTATTGAACGCCGGCAGGCGGATTTCGGAAGGTCCTGCAGCGGCGAAGGCACCGCGATCGTATTCGGGTCGACAGGTCAGGATAAGCAGGCAGCGGACAGTGGGCAGTGCCTGCGCCAGCCGCACCAGGACCCCCTCACTCTCGGCGTCTATCCAATGAAGGTCCTCGACCAGGAGAACGACGGGCTTCCTGCGGCCAAGGAAGAGCAGAAGCCCAACCGCTGCTTCCTGCATGCGCCGGGATCGCTCCTGGCCAGAAATGATAGCCCAGTTCGGATCCTGAACGGGCAGTTCCATGACTGCCATGATCGGATCGAGGAGCCGCTCATCGAAGCCTTGCGCGCTTTGCGCGGCCAGTACCTTTTCGATTGCGATTGGCGGCGCTTCGGTGTCGCCCACGCCGAACAGGGTTTGCAGCAGCTTCCGAATTACGACGAAGCCGCTGCGCAGGTCCGTTTCGAGCGCGCCGACCTCCAGATTCTCAGCATCATCGTGAGGTATGGCCCCAACGAATTCATGCGTGACACGCGACTTGCCGTGACCGGGATCGCCGACCACGAAAACCGTCTGACCTTCGCCGTCGAATACGTCATGCCAGGCCTTGTTCAGAATCTGCAGCTGCATCTCGCGGCCGACGAACGGCGACAGCTGCGTTTCGGCGCGCAACTGCCAGCGCGAGCGGCCCCGCCTGATCTCGATCACTTCAAAGAGCCGCTGGTTCTTCGGGTATTCCGACAGAAGTGGCGCTGCCAGCGCTTCCATACTGACGAAGCCGCCAGCCGATGCCCGGGTCCTGGCGGTTGCCACCACGAGATCGCGCCCCAACGCCTGGCTCAGCGTATGGGCCACGGACACCGGCCCGCCGCGTACCTCCAAAGCCCCGTCACATGCCGGGCTGACGATCACGACGCCTGTGTCCAGGGCAGCACGAACGCCGGTCATCCAATCGCCATGGCGCAGCGCGAGCTCGCGCAGCGCGAGTGCGGTCCGGCAGGCAAGTGCAGCATGTCCTTCGAGCGGCTCAGGCGCGCCAAACGACGCGACGAGCTCATTCTCGGAAATCGTCAGAACCGTTCCTCCGTTGTCACGCACGAGTGCGGTGGCCTGCATGAGGAAGGGATCGACCCGCTCCAGCGCGACATCGGGAGGCAGGTTCTCCATCACCGGTTCGGCGTATTGGAAATCGGCGCACAGGATCGTTGCCTGTCGCCGCGTCCTCGGGTCGACCGCAACGACCGTTTGCGCCTGAAGCGCCTCGTTGGCAAATGCCGACGCCTCGAGAATGAAGTTGCGGAACGCGGGTTCCTCGGCAAGAAGGATGTGATTGGCGCTTTCCAGTTCGACGAAGCGGGCACCAGTTATCGATCTGGCGAGCTCCAAACCTTCCGAGAAAGGCGCGACCCGGTCGCCGTTGGCATGCAGGACGAGCGCTGGCACATGCAGCCGTTCAAGCGATCGCGATATGTCAATGTCGGCAAAGACATAGCTCAACCGCATCGCGTTTTCCGGCGTGAGTGTCCGGCGCTGCAGCTCATTGAACCAATCCATCTGCACGCGATTGGCGCCCGGTATAAACAGGTTGGTGAACATTTGGCGGAACAATGGGTCGTCCTGACCCCAGCCCCGGCGCATCAACGCCGAGATTGCTTCGCGTCTGACGATCTCCGCCGCATTTCCGCGCGCTCGCCATCCACGAACATATCCCCCCCAAATCAAGAGACCCGCGACCTTCTCGGGATGGCGAATGGCGTATTCGACCGAGAGAGCACAGCCTTGCGATATTCCAAGGAGGACGAAACGGTCGAGGCCCACGGCCTCCACGACGCATTCGAGATCGTCGACGAATGCATCGAAAGACACATCCTCACAGACTGTGTCGGAAAGGCCGTTCAGGCGCCCGTCGTAGCGTACAAGCGTGAAGCCGCTGGACAGGCCGTCGATCCAATGTCCCCAAACCGGGCTTTCCCAATCGAAGTCGAGATGGGACATCCAGTGCGAGGCACGCACGATCGCTGGCCCGGATCCGCTGATGACATAGGCGATCTGGGTGCCATCGCGGGCATTGACGTAGCGTATCTGCTGCTTACCTGACGAAACCTTCGTCGAAGGCGACGGGACGGGTTCGGGCACAGGCCCCGTCAGCGGAGGTTCGGGGGCCGGCCGGCTAACAGGTCCAGCCGTCGTGCCACTTCGGATCGGGGCAGCGGCGACGGTCAGTCGAGCCTGATCGTTAATGCGGGCGATCTCGTCTGCTAGATCATTGTCCGGAAGAAGTGACTGCAGCGTGTGCAGGTGGGGAAGCGCCCGCTCAGGCTCGTCGCCCAGGCGATCGATCAGGGCGCGTAGCGCCTTCAGGTGCAGAATCTCGGTCTCGTTCGAACAATAGACGCGCCAAGCCTCGAACGCCTGGCAGCGCGGCAGATAGAGGTCCGACAAGAACGGGCCGGCGAAAGCCGCAGCGATCGCTTCCAGACGCTCTGTAGGCAGCGAACCAACCGCATCGGCCGACAGGCCCCTGATCAGATCGTAGTCGAGCCAGATCGATCCCGGCTTCAGTTGGACCACGTTGCGATCGGCCGCAAGCCGGGTCTCGCCGTCGGCGTTTAAGATCTGGCGCAGCTTCGAAAGGCTCCAACGCAGCGCGCCCCGAGGATCATCAGGGACGTCCCAGAACATCTCACAAAGCCACTCGCGGCGCTGCTGCTTTTGCTGCACGGCCAGATAGGCGAGTAACGCCCGCGTCTTGCGCGATTGCGTTAGGGCCACAGGCTCGCCGTCACGGCGAACCGTGAGGTCGCCAAAGACCCTTACTTCGAAGGCCGAGCTCAATCCGGTTGTCCTGACCGTATGGTCGGCCTTACATTAGCGACGAAGCATTTGGGTTCGCAACACCCAAACCGATGGCGGACGTGTCTTCACGCCCGCCATCGCATTTGACCCGTACTCCGTCACCGGATCTCAGCCCTGCGAGCGATCTCGCAAAGGCGTCTGAAGTTAATCACCCGGTCGAGGTGCTCCCGGACTGCCTCGAGCGGCGGACCTTTGCGGATGTCTTTCCACAGAGTGGATGTCGGGGTTGCATAGATACCGAATGAGATGTTCATAAAGTTGGCTCCTTGGTTTGCAGCGGACCATTCCGCTTAGTTCCTCGAACATGCGTTCTGCCCGTTGGAGACAGCGTGTGGGAGAGCATGGAAATGCGGAGCCGCCCGGCAGCCTATGGCGGCTAATCGAGCGGCACAGTGTAGGTTGTTGCCGTGCCGGACAGGCAAATCTCGCCTGCCGAGTTTGCGACGGTGGTTGACAGCGTGCAGATCGGCTTGTCTTCCCGCACGCTAAGCACCTCCGCGCGTGCGACGATCTCCTCGCCGATACCGACGGCCTTGAGGAACTTCCACTCGACGCCAAGAAAGACGCTGCCGGGTCCCGGTAAGTCCTCGGCCACCAGAGCATTGAGAAGGCCGGAAGTGACACCGCCCTGAACTATGAGACGGCCGAATACGGTGCGGGCGGATACGACATCATCGTAGTGGAGTGGGTTTCTGTCGCCGGTCATGTCGCTGAACGCAATGATGTCGCTAGCCCGAGTGATGCGCCTTCGCTCTGCACTGGCCCCGACTTCCGGTTGTCCGAACCGGACTCCGGACCATCCGGATCGTATGGTCGTTTGCATAGCCTTGCTCCTTGTTTTGTGTTTCAGATTGCCTCTAGCTGCGACGTCACTAGCCCTTGCGGGAGAGGCGGAACCTCGCGATCGCGCGCCGCCCGGGCCAAGAGCACAGCGACTTCGGATTTCATCGCCTCGCTGAAGCGCTTGTGGCGCTCAGGTAGCTCTTCGAGGGACCAGTCGAAGGCACTGATGGCGTCCGTGGTCTCAAGGATGGGCAGCGCGAGGCTGTCGCGTACTTCCTGGAACTCCCGCAATGCGGACTCGCGACAGGAAAGTATTGCCGTCGCGGCCCCTTCGGCATCACGCAGGGCGTCGGAAATACCATGCGAGGTCAGCGGATCGCGGAAGAAGGCGGCATCGCCGACCAGCATCCAGCCAGGGCCGTATGCCTGCCGCAATCGGCCGGGCGTGCCGCGGAAGGCCTTCAGACGTTCGCCACCATTGCCAAAGACCCGCGATCCCAATCCGGGTGCCAGCGCTGCCAGGGCAAGCTGTGCGGCGGAAAGATCGAAACGGAACTCCGCATCAAACCGCTCGGTCGGAACGGATGCGACGATACAGGCAAGCCCGTCATTCGTCGGTATCACGCCGCCGGATAAGTTCCGGCCGAAACACCAGTGGTATCCCGAGAACGCCGGCGCGGGGGCGTAGCCGAAGACATGTGCCACCGAGCACCGCCCCTGCACCAGCGTCCGTACCTCGACCTTGCGAGCGATAAACGAGCCGAGCCCGTCTGCTCCAACTACGATATCGGCGCTTATCTCGCGAGTTTGGCCGCCGGCATCTCTCAATGTGACGCCGCGAACACGGCGATGTGCGTCGAACATGAGATCATGGACCGGAGTGTCGTGCATAATCGTGGCTCCAGCGGCTCGTGCTGCATCGACCAACATGCGATCAAGCACCGTGCGGCGTGGAGCGATCAGGCCCGGAATATCTGGCTCGGGCCGAATGGGCACCGTGACCTCCTGCTCGCCATAGTGAAAAGTGGTAGACCTGATCACCGGCGCACCGCTTTGGATCAACGGTTGGAGCAGGCCCCAACGCGAAAGCTGCATGACGGCTGGTCGCATCAGCGCGTGTGTAGACAGCGTGTCAGATCCATAGGACTGGCGGTCGACTGCCAGCACCCGCAATCCTGCCCGGGAGAGCAGCATTGCCGTCGAGGCTCCGGCGCAGCGCGCGCCGACGATGATGGCGTCGTAGTGAGAATGTGCGGGGACGACATTGGAAAGCATCGGAATGTCCTTATGCTGCCTTGAGGCCGCTCTGACCGAGATAGTGTGAGACATGGTCGGCGATCGCTTGCGCGTCCGGCCCAACGCCTCCAATGAAATTGGAATCGCGCTTGCGCAGAAAGCGAAAGCCAAGCGCATAGAGGCCGGCGACGGTCGTTATCCCGCCCTTGTGGGCCAGTTCACCATCTGCGGTGATGACGGGCAGTTTCAGCCATGAAAACGAGCGGCTGTAGCCGGTCGCCCATATGATGGTGCCGATGTCGTCGTTCGCGAACGACAGGCGCTTGAGGCAATTCGTCGGCACCTCGATCGGGGCGGGGGCGCCGGCCATGGATTTGTGACCCGCGAACTGGTCGACCTGGCGAAGGAGCCGGTCCTGCTTGGCGTCCGCCGCCGTGATGCTATCTTTGAGATCATCGGCAAAGCCAATTGTCCCGTTCGAGATGCCTTTCAACCGCCCGGTGAGTTCGACTCCGATGCCCTGGAGGGTCGCCAGATCGACATTGGAGCGATCCGCCCGACCGGCAAGTTGAAGTGAAGGCTGTCGTCTGGCGCTGTCGGGATCTGTCAAATCGTCCAGCCGCTGGGACATGAATCCCATATGGTAGAGCCACCAGAAGATATCCTTGTCTCGCCAGATGCGCGGCAAACGCGTGTGCTTGCCGACGGACAGGATTACGCGTCTGCCACTGCGTCGCAGCTCGTCGGCAATCTGGACGCCCGACGACGATGCGCCGACAACCAGCACGCCGCCTGACGCAAGCTGGTCGGGACTTCGGTACTGCGAAGCGTGGATGCTGACCGGTTGGTCCGCGCTGGTATGCAGCGGGAAGGGCATGCTCGGCACGTCGCAATGACCGGTGGCCACAACGACGACTTTCGCCGACCAGTCGCCGGCGGTCGTCCGCAGCCTGAAGCCTTGCCCATCCTGTTCGCACGACAAGACATCGACGTACGAGCGCACCGGCGCTTGCGATCGATGGGCATAGCCAACCAGGGTTTCCACAAACGCGTCGCGGCTCATATAGCCGTCGGGTTCGGAGCCACAATATGGGGAGTCTGGCAGCGCGTTCAGCCAATTGGGCGTCAAAAGGCGGAGCGAACGCCATGTCGAGGACCGCCACCGTTCGCCAATGCGCCCGCGTTCCAGAACGACATGCGAGATCCCGCGTTTTCGAAGGCAATGGCTCAAGGCGATGCCCGCCTGGCCAGCGCCGACGATGACAACGTCAGCCTGTTCCATATTGTTTCCATCAGTTTTGGAGGGCGACGGTTCAGACACCCGTCCGAACCGCCTTTCCGGGTGGATCACTGGATGGTTTTGACACCGACCGAAACGGAAACACCGTTCGTCAGCACGTCGAAGACCGCGGACCGTGCCCGTGCCTGCTCGACCAGTTGCTGGAGCTTCTCGGACGGCGCATCGCCCTCGATTTCGAACGCCACCGTGACGTTCTGAAAGCCGTTTCGGACCTCGTCGGAAATCCCGAGGATGCCGCGCAGATCGATGTCACCATCGACCGAGCACTGCACCTTGGTCAGCTTGATGCCGCGCGCCGCGGCGATGTTGGCGACGCCCGCCATCAGGCAGCTGGCGAGCGCATGCAGCAGCCATTCGACCGGGGTGGGGCCGTGATCGGCGCCGCACAGCACGGCCGGGTGGTCGCTGTCGGCGTAATAGGCTTTGGCATGCTTCTGTTCCTGGCCGGCGCCGTGGAAGCCGAGCATGACGCTCTTGCTGTGGGTGCCTTCGACCCACTCGTTGTGGGCGCGGAACTGGAACTTGGCCAGTTCAGGCTGGCCGGCGACAAAGTTGATCGTTGCCAGAAGGTTCGGCGTGTCGACGCCGTTCAACGGTGGCCTTGAGGCATTGGTGGTGTGTTGCATCGTCTTCTCCAAGTGAATAGTGCGGCGAATTTGCCGGACCGCTTCCTTGTGACGACGCTGCGTTTGAACGAGGGTGGTTGCGTTCGTGGAATTTGCCATGGAATTGCTTGATCCACATGCTTCCACCCTACGAACCGATCTGCGAGACGTGGGCCTTGTTCAAAGCGCCAAAACCCCGGCGAGGTGATCGCCAGGGATTGCGCGGTTGAGTAATTTTTGTGTTGAAGGCCTGGCCCGACTTCGGGGCAACCTCTCGCGCCCGTCGAGCCGAGCCTGTTCAGCAGGCCGGGTCAATGTGGATCAGCATCATTTCGCGTTCAAGCGACCGCGTTGAGCGCTGTTGGCAATTGTAAACCGCATGGACGTGACGTGATCGATCTCCGAGCGGCCGATGCCCATGTCGTTGAGCAGATAGTCGGGCATTGAATGTAGCGTGACTCGCTCGCTGCGCATCTTCAATGCACGGAAGGCCAGGCGGATCGCGGATTTGGCGAAGCCGATAGCGTCGAGCCTGTCTTTCGAGGCGGAATAGTTTGCGTGATCGATAGTGGTCATTTTTGTCTCCATCCTCGCGACGCGACCATTCGCGCTGTCGATTAGAGGAGGTTGCGATAAGACCAGGGGAGTGAGCGTTTGAGCCTCCGTCGAATTATGGTCGAATTCGAGGGAATGGATCCGTTAAACTGCGTATGCAACCACGGGAATCGACAGCCACTGTCAATCCCGGCCGCTGGGCTGGGCCACGGGCGCGTTTGGTTTCAAAGCGCGAACATCGCTAACTTAAGTGCCGATTGTTCTGGCATCGGATGCCTCACGCTGCGAGCTGATCCTCGCGGGCAGCCGCGATCATCACACTTGCGAGCAACGCATAGGCTGCCTCCCAAGCCTCGCGGACCGCCGGCGTGAAGGCCGTGCCGAGGCCGGCCGCCATCGTGTCGATCAGCGCTTGCCCGACGATCGGGTAATGATGCTCCTTGAAACCGCAGGCCACATGACGCTTGGCGAGCTCGCGTACGGTCGGAAGGACGGTGTTGGCACGATCCAGTCCGCGCACGACGGAGCCCAGGCTCGCCATCAGCTCTGCGCCTTGCTTGGGCATGTCGCTCGCCAGAAACAGTGCGCGAAGATCCGAGTCGATCGCGAACAGGCGTTCATAGAACAGAGCCGCGGCTGCCACGCGTATCGGGAGGACCTCGTGGAAACTATCCTGGACAAGTCGAATCTGGTCGGGTGTCATTGGCGACGCTCCTGCGCTCCTGGCCTGCGTGCGGCTCGACCATCCGCCCAAAACGTTTCGCATGCATGTCGCCCGGCGCGTCGATGTGTTTCAGTTGTGTCTCATCGGTTTGCGCTCAGTTGTATTCAGGTTCCTTCTGTGTCCTGACGGTGCCCGGAAATCTCTCAATGTGACCAAGCGTCTAGGAAACATTCCCGAACAGTCCTCTGATCACAGATCACTCGAATTTTCATCGCCTGGTAGCTCACGGCCGAAGCTTATTGCGCCGCTGAATTTGTCGCAATCGGACCAATGTCCGCATCGGTCGTCTCCCGCCATTCCCAACGCGCAAGTCGGATCGTCATCACCAGAAGCCCAATACCGCTTGAAAAAGTGGAGCCGGCCCGGGGACGGGGCCGGCTCCTAAAACCCGGTCTTGGGGACGGGGAGGGTGGGGACTCGACCGGGTTTTTGCGTCGCGTCCTTAGCGGACGCTGGCGACCGCGTCGGAGCGGCCGTCGTTTATCGTTACCCAAGCGCCCGAATTCTGGCTCGATTGGCGCTTCAGGTAGGTGTACTCGGTGGCGGTCCAGGACAGCACCCTGGTTTCGAGATTGTCGAGGATGAACTCTCCGAGGCTGGTGCGCACGGTCAGCACCGCGTGACCGTCTCCGTTCGGCTGGCGCGCAACCGTCATCAGCAGGTCGCCGGCCGGAACGCCGATGTTCATCAACGCGCGGCGCTTTTCCAGCGCATAGTCCTCGCAGTCGCCGAAGCCGCTGTTGGGATAGGACCAGATCTCTTCCTTGCCCGACAGTTCCATATCGGTGCGTGGCGCGACGTTGCTGTTGATGGAATTGTTGATGCTCACGATCTTCGCCCACAGCTTGCGGGTCAGCTCGATCGGCGCCTGCTTCGGCGTCCGCTGATTGCATTCCTGCGGAATCTTCTGGCAGAACTCGTAATGACCGACCGGCTGTGTGGTGCGGCTGCCGGTGTGCATGAAGGCAGGTCCCGCTGCATACGCTGTTCCCCAGGCGGTAAGCTGCATCGCCATTGCCAAGAGCAACAGCTTGCCCCTCTTCTTCTTCATCGTCCAGTCTCCCCGTTTGAGGAGACAATGACACGGTTGGATTTATTCGACGCAAAGGTCCGAAGTAGACATTAAGTAAAACGCCTATAGAATAAACATAAAATTTGAATCGTTTCAGTATAAAATTGTTGAGGCGGTTTCGCGGGAGTCACATCGGCGCGACGCGGTGCCTTGGCGCGGCATCGGTTGGCAGCCCGCGACGGCCGGCGCGGGTCAACAAAAAAAAACGGCCGAAATGGGCCGGTCGATTGCGGCAATGTGCGCTGTTTGTCAGGTGCCGGATGCGTTGAATTCGGAATCGAGTGTTTCGGGCCGCTGGATGACCGCGAACTCGATGGCGACGCCGTCCTCGAAATGGCGCACCACCTGGCCGCGCATGGTGCCGAGCATGACCTGGATGCCGATCGCCGGCTTGACGTCGATCTCGATCGCGGCGCCCGAAAGCGACAGATCGATGATACGGCACTGGTACTGGCGCCCGTCACTGAGCTGAAGCACGCTGGTCGGATTGCGCGGCGCCACGCGTTCGTGACGACGGTCTTCCGGCAGGTCGAGCTCGTGCTTGTTGGCAAGCCAGGTCAATTGCGCGGCAAGCTTGTCCTTCTTGCGTTCCGACGCGATGACCGTCATCGCGAAACCGTCCTGCAAAATGCGGGTGACGACGCCCTCGATGCGGCCGATGTGATCGATATAGGCGATGACTTTCTCGCCCGGCATGCCGATGCGCTCGGTGCGAAGCGCTACATTGCCCGGCGACATGTCGACCACCTGGCACGGATGTTCGGTGCGATCCTCCAGCATGAAGCGTCCGTAGATCTTCACGCGGACGCGCTGAAAGTTACGCCTTTCAGCTCGGGACGGCGCGGTGTCGACCGCCGCTGACCTCATGACTGCCTACACCCCGTTTGGCATTCCGCGCGTTGATGCGAGGAACTTCGTCGGAAAGCTACAGCAAAGCAGGTTAACAAAGGGGAAAGCCTGATCCCGCTACTTTAGCGTTTGGACTATTCCTCGCGCCCGCCGTCGAACACGACCAGATGGCGGATGCGGCGCGCCTGGCCGAGCGCCGAAATCGTCTGGGGCGGATCGAGTTCCGACGGGACAAGCGAAGGAACGTCGATGGCCGGCCGGCTCCTGGGGAATTTCGGTTCCTTCTCCGGATCGACGACACGGATTGAATCGATCAGGGCGTCGGCGATCGGATCGGCACCCAGCCAGAAGGGTTTTTCAGCAGCGCTTATCACGCCGAGGCAGCGCGGATTTTCAACGCCGCCGTCGAGCGGCAGGGCGAGCAGTTCGAACTTGCTGGAGCGGTCGGTGCGGCTGAAACCTTCATAGGTGATGAGCACCACGGATTTCTGATCGAAGACGCCGTGGATCAGTTTTGAGACAAGCCGCTGGTCCTTCTCGCGCCATAGCGAGGGAAAGGAAAACCCCTTGAGCTCACGGCCATAGACCGCGCACAGCCTGGTGCCGGCGAGCCGAAATACCGCTTCGCCGCGCGTATCCTTTTCCAGGATGAAGGTGTCGGCCAGCAGCGACTTGATGTCGGCTGGCTCGACTTCCGAACGCTTCGGGGCAGGGCGCCCGTCACGCAGCCGGTTCCAATAATGGAACAGCGTGATCGATCCGTTCTGGTTCATGCTATGCTGCTCCGCGCAATCTGTCGTCTGATGTCCCATCGGTGAACAGAAGGGCGCCCTCCGAGGACCTACATGCGTTGCGGAGCAGGATGCGTGCCAGCATCGTTAACACTTGTTCACGGGTCGGGGTCGTTAAGGTTAACAAGTGGTTTACGTTGCGCCCCGCCCACGCCCGTGGCACGCTCAAACCACTCCAGAAGCGGTCGTTTCGCAGCGATCGGCAGCAGTTCAATCAAGAGTTTGGGGGAGCACGGGGGCTCGACCAGCCGTTCAAGGGCAACCTTGGACGGCTTCTTTTTGATTCGCGCCAATTTTGATTCGCCCCAGTTTTGACTTGCGTGGGGCGATTCGCCCCTTTGTGAATCTGGTGACCGTGATCTACATGCTCGCGAAGTCGAATCCAGCGACTGAGTGCGAGCCATATGAGCGAACCAGCAGGCCCATCGGAAATCGAACAGGGCAAGGGCGGACCTGTCGGCCGCGAGCCGGAGCCGCGCCGCGAGCCGGTATTCAACATGCCGCCTGTTGTGCTGGCCCTGATCGGCATCTGCGTCGTCGTTCACGTGATCCGGCTCTACTGGCTCACCGAGGACCAGGATTTCTCCCTGCTGATCCGGACCGCGTTCATTCCGATCCGCTATTCCGGTCGCTTCGACCTCGATTTCTACGCGTTTTCGAGCCCCTTCACCTATGCCTTCCTGCATGGCGGCTTTGCTCATCTTGCCGTCAACATGGTGTGGCTGGCGGCTTTCGGCTCGCCGCTGGCGAACCGCTTCGGCGCGCTTCGTTTCAGCCTGTTCTTCGCGGCGACGGGGCTGGCGGCGGTGGTGCTGTTCTGGGCCGTGCATCCGCTCGGCCAGGCGCCACTGGTCGGCGCATCTGGGGCGATTTCCGGCATGATGGGGGCCGCGGCCCGCTTTGGCTTCCGCACCGACCGCTCGTCCGGCAAGGCCGCCTTCGCCGGCGCGCCGCTGCCGATGGCGGCGGTGTTCCGCTCGCGCGGCGTTGTGACTTTTCTTGCCATTTGGATGGTGATCAATCTCGCCACCGGCCTCGTTGCCTTCGCGCCCGGCATCGAAAGCCAGATCGCCTGGGAGGCTCATATCGGCGGTTTCGTCGCCGGCTTCTTCGGCCTGCGCGCTTTCGATCGGCGGCAGCAGGCGGATGAGTTCATGGTCTGAGCCTCGCCGCACTTGAAAAGCATTCGATCGCGGCGCACGATGTGGGGCACTATCGAAAGCCGGTCAGGGCAGGAAACCGGCAAGTACGGAGGAGGACGCCATGACTGTTAAGGCAATTCTCGAGCAGAAAGGCCACGACGTGTTGACGCTCGGGCCGAACGAAAAGCTGAGCGAGGCCATTCGCATCCTGGCCGAACACAGGATCGGTGCGCTGGTCATCACCAATGGCGATCACAAGATCGTCGGCATTCTTTCCGAGCGCGACGTCGTGCGGGTCCTCGCCAGGGAAGGAGCCGCCGCACTGGATATCGCGGTGCGCTCGGCAATGACGCCCAAGGTGAAGATCTGTAATGAGAACCACACCGTCAACGAGGTCATGGAGATCATGACCAGTGGCCGCTTCCGCCATCTGCCGGTGGAAAAGGACGGCCTGCTCGACGGCATCGTATCGATAGGCGACGTGGTCAAGCGGCGCATCGAGGATGTCGAGCGCGAGGCCGCGGAGATCAGGGCCTACATCGCGACGGCGTGACGGCTTGTTTCTTCAGCCGGGCCGGCCGGCTGGATTCGATGTGAAGCGCCAGCTTTGGTTTTGCGCTTGTCTCTTTTTGTGGTTTGCACTAGCGAGTGACTTTCACGTCCGACGTGACGGAATTCACGTTGAGAAGTGAATTCCGTCCCCGATAACTTGCAGGCCACTATGACCCTCATCGACACCCGCACGCCCGACGCCAAACGCCTGATATCAGGCGCCACCGGCGATTGGGAGATCATCATCGGCCTTGAGGTGCACGCGCAGGTGACCTCGCAAGCCAAGCTGTTCTCCGGCGCCTCGACGGCTTTCGGTGCGCCGCCAAACGCCAATGTCAGCCTTGTCGATGCGGCGATGCCAGGCATGCTGCCGGTCATCAACGAGGAATGCGTCAAGCAGGCGATCCGCACCGGCCTCGGGCTGAAGGCCGAGATCAACCACAAGTCGGTCTTCGACCGGAAAAACTATTTTTATCCCGACCTGCCGCAGGGCTATCAGATTTCACAGTTCAAGCAGCCGATCGTCGGCGAGGGCAAGGTGATCGTCTCCGTCGGCCCGGACCGGCAGGGCGAGTTCGAGGATATCGAGGTCGGCATCGAGCGCCTGCACCTGGAACAGGATGCCGGCAAGTCGATGCACGACCAGCATGCGACCATGTCCTATGTCGACCTCAACCGCTCCGGCGTGGCGCTGATGGAGATCGTCTCCAAGCCCGACATGCGCTCCGCCGACGAGGCCAAGGCCTATGTCACCAAGCTGCGCACCATAGTGCGCTATCTCGGCACTTGCGACGGCAATATGGACGAAGGCTCGCTGCGCGCCGACGTCAACGTCTCGGTGCGCCGGCCCGGCGGCGAATTCGGCACGCGCTGCGAGATCAAAAACGTCAACTCGATCCGCTTCATCGGCCAGGCCATCGACTACGAGGCGCGCCGCCAGATCGCCATCCTCGAGGACGGCGGCAAGATCGACCAGGAAACGCGGCTGTTCGACCCCAACAAGGGCGAGACGCGCTCGATGCGTTCCAAGGAAGAAGCGCACGACTACCGCTATTTCCCGGATCCCGATCTTCTGCCGCTGGAATTCGACCAGGCCTATGTCGATGCGCTGGCAAAGGATCTGCCTGAACTTCCCGACGCCAAGAAGGCGCGGCTGATCTCCTCGCTCGGCCTGTCGACTTACGACGCTTCGATCCTGGTGTCGGAAAAGGCGGTCGCCGACTATTTCGAGAAGGTGGCCGCTGGTCGCGACGGCAAGCTCGCCGCCAATTGGGTCATCAACGATCTGCTGGGTGCGTTGAACAGAGCCGGTAAAGGTATTGAAAATGCTACCGTTTCGCCCGATCAGCTCGGCGCGGTCATCGACCTGATCAAGGAGGGCACCATCTCCGGCAAGATCGCCAAGGATCTGTTCGAGATCGTCTGGAACGAGGGCGGCGATCCGCGCCAACTGGTCGAAAGCCGCGGCATGAAGCAGGTCACCGACACCGGCGCCATCGAAACGGCGGTCGACGAGGTGATATCAGCCAATCCGGACAAGGTCGAGCAGGCGCGCGCCAAGCCGAGCATGGCCGGCTGGTTCGTCGGCCAGGTGATGAAGGCGACAGGCGGCAAGGCCAACCCGCAAGCGGTTAACGACCTCGTCAAGACCAAGCTCGGGATCAACTAGGATGATGTTCGTTCGTACCGCTGGCGAGCGCGATCTTGCCGCGGTTCGCGCGCTGCTGGTCGAAACCTGGCATGCAACCTACGATGGTATTTATGGTGCTGCCAAAGTCACCGAGATCACTGATGAATGGCATTCGATCGCCTCGCTCAAGGCGCGGCTGACGCGACCGAATTCCGAATTCCTGGTCGCAGACGACGGCAAGCGCATCGGCGGCATGACTTTCGCCGCAGCCACCACCGATGCGAAGATCGTCATGCTGAACCAGCTCTACGTGCATCCGGCCTGCCAGAGGCAGGGGATCGGCCAGGCGTTGCTGGAAGAGGTCGAAGCCAGCTTTCCGGAGGCGCGGACGCTGCGTGTCGAAGTTGAAGAGGCAAACGCTCAGGCCGTCGCCTTCTACCGCTCGAAAGGGTTTTTGCCGGCCGGCAACACCGCCGACTGTGGCGGTGGTTCAGGGCTGCCGGCGCTGATTTTCGAGAAGGCGATCGGATAGATTTGCCTGCCCGGATATGTCGCAGTCGGTTGCGTTTTACGGGCTGCGCCGGTCGGTTGCGGCGCCCTCAATGTTGTCCCCTGAGGACGACAAGATAGCCTCGTTCGACGTGGAGGCGGAAAGCGACTTGCCCGACGTCTCAGGGTCTTTGAAAGATTTGTCGATGACATAGCCGCCGGGATGGGAGCGCAGCAATCCCTCGGGATTGTCGGTGCTTTCGAACGGCTTCTGCAACCGGGCAAGGAAGATGAATTCAGCAGTGGCAAACGCTGAGGCAAAAAAGGCATGGTGCGACGCACAAAAATATTGCAATGCACTGCAGATGCCGTAACGTCATGGTCCTAGATGAACGAGACGGCTTTTCAAAAAGGCCGCCCACCGCAAAGGATGGAAACTATGACCAAGACCGCCGATAAAACTGCTGAAATCACCGAGAACGCGGAAGTCCCGACCGAGGCAACCGATCAGATCCTCGCTGTCGCCGAAAAGAGCGTCGAGCAGTCGAAAGAAGCCTTGTCGAAATTGGCGACCGGCGCCGAGGCGACCCAGAAGGCTCTTGAGTCGTCCTTCGAAACAGCCAAGACCGCCAGCAATGAGCTGTCGTTGAAGACGATCGCCGCGCTGCGCGCAAATGCTGAGGCCAGCTTTGCTCACCTCGAAGCCCTGGTAGCCGTGAAATCGCCCTCCGAGTTCATCGAACTGCAGACTGACTTCTTGCGCAAGCAGGTGGAAAAGACCGTCGAGCAGAGCAAGGAGTTTCAGGCGGCGGCGACGAAAGCCGCCGAAGACGTATCTAAGCCGATCAAAGATGTCTACGAGAAGGCGATAAAGGATCTCAAGGTCGCCTGATTAGCCTAGGCGGAGGGAACTTCCACATTGTCGATGAGCCGGGTTTTGCCCAGCCAGGCGGCTGCGAGCAGGCGTCCGTCACGGTTTCGCAGCCACGGCGCGAGCGCCAGGCTCTCGCGCGCCGCGACATAGTCGACTTCGTCGAAGCCAGCCTTGACGAGCGCGCGGCCGGCCTCGGCGATCGCGCTGCCTTCATCCGCGCCTGCCGCTAGTGCCGCTGCCGTCCGGCGCAAGATGGCGTTGAGCTGGCGCGCCACCCCGAGCTCGGCTTCGCTCAGATAGGCATTGCGTGACGACATGGCGAGGCCATGTGCGTCGCGTACCGTTGGTGCGCCGAAGATTTCCACCGGCAGATCGAGGTCGCGGCAGAGCTGCCTGACGACGCAAAGCTGTTGGTAGTCCTTTTCACCGAAGACCGCATAATCGGGCAACGTCTGCAGGAAGAGCTTTGCCACGACCGTCGCGACGCCGTCGAAGAAGGTCGGCCGGAAATCGGATTCCAGCCCGGCGGCCGGCCCGCCGACGGAGATCCTGGTGGCGAAGCCGGCCGGGTACATCTCCGCGACATCAGGGATGAAGGCGAGCTGTGCGCCGGGCTCGGCCAGCCGGTCGAGGTCGCGGGCGAGCTGTCGCGGATATTTGTCGAGGTCTTCACTCGGCGCGAACTGCGTCGGGTTGACGAAGATCGAAACAACGCAGCGTTCGGCCTTTTCCAGCGCGATCCTGACCAGCGAGATATGGCCGTCATGCAGCGCACCCATGGTAGGCACCATGGCAACGCTGAGACCATCGCAACGCCAGTCGCGGATTTGCGCGCGAAGAGCGGCGACACTGTCGATGACGAGAGGCCGGCTCATGCTTTGTCCCGGCTCATTCTTTGTCCCCACTCATTCACTGTCCCCACTCATTCTTTGTCCCACTCATTCTTTGTCGTTGTCGGCTGCGGTTGAAAAGACATGGGCCGGGCCGGGGAACGTCCGGCTTCGCACCTCCGCTGCATAGCTGGCCGCCGCCTGCAATATGACGCTGCGCAGGTCGGCATATTGCTTGACGAATTTCGGCACCCGGTCGACGGTCAGGCCGACCATGTCGTCGATGACCAGGATCTGGCCGTCGCAGTCGCCGCTGGCGCCGATGCCGATGGTTGGAATGGAAATATGCCGGGTGAGGTCGGCAGCGACGGTCTCGACGGTGCCTTCGATGACCACAGAAAACGCGCCAGCCTTTTCGACCGCTTCAGCGTCGCGATAAAGCGCCGCCACATTCTCCTCGGTCCGGCCCTTGATCCTGTAGCCGCCGTCGCTTTCCACCGATTGCGGCTGCAAGCCGATATGTCCCATGACCGGAATGCCGGCAGCGACGATCGCCGCGATCTGTCGGGCAACTGTGACACCGCCCTCCAGCTTGACCGCCTGGCAGCCGGTTTCGCCGACGATCCGTCGCGCCGAGGCAACGGCTTGGCGCGGCGTTGCCTCATAGCTTCCGGCCGGCATGTCGACCACCACGCAGGCCCTGGCCGAACCTCGTATCACCGCTTGTCCATGGGCGATCATCATCTCCAGCGAGGCGCCCAGCGTGGTCTTGTGGCCATGGAGAACCATGGCGACGCTGTCGCCGACCAGAAGCAGGTCGACATGGCCGTCGAGCAGGCGAGCGACCGGGTAGGTATAGGCGGTGAGGCAGACGACCGGCACGCCGCCCTTGCGCAGGCGAATGGCGCCGGCACTGATCCGCAGTTCAGGGTCGGATGCATCCGGGGCCATCTTTTTACCTCCCTCAACCGCCAATCAGGCTGGGTACCTGCATGGGACGCGCAGAGCTTTAGAAAGACCAGGCAGCCTTGGCAAGGCATGCCTCGACAGAGGCGAAAGGCTTGCCAGGTTTGCATCGGTTTTCCGACCGCGATTTGCGTGACGCTTGCAGCAAAACCCTTGCCTTAGCGATGGCCTGACGCCATAAGCAGGCAACGGGTGCCGCCGCGAGGACTTGCCGCGAGGATTTTGGATGAAGACGTTCCTTCTGCAGTTTTTTACCTGGTGGAACAGCCAGACGCTGGGCACGCGCTTCCACACCTGGCGGCATGGCAAGAAAGTCGGGCAGGACGAGGCTGGCAACGTCTACTACGAAGGTGGTGTCGATTCGGAAGGCCGCACCCGCCGCTGGGTCATCTATCGCGACTATTCGGAAGCCTCGATGATTCCGCCCGGCTGGCATGGCTGGATGCATCACCGCGTTGATACCGCGCCGCCGAGCGAAAACTACAAGCCACGCGACTGGCAGAAACCGCATCAGCCGAACCTTACCGGAAGTGCCGCCGCCTATCGCCCCAAGGGTTCCATACTCAGCAATCAGCACCGCCCACAGGTGACGGGCGACTACGACGCCTGGACGCCGGGGTCGTAACCGCTGGTCAAGGGCGGATCGGTCCTTTATCGCCACAATTGGCGTTTAGCTGCTTGTCGATCTGACAGCAGCGACTAGCCTTGGGCGCGACAGAATCACCCCGGGCGCCAACCACCGGATCCTTGCATGAGCATTTTCAGCCGAATCTCGATAGGCGGACTGACGGTGGCCGCCGCTCTTGTCGCTTGCGCCATGGCCGCCGCACAGACGCTGGAGGCGCCAATCGAACCGGAGGCCTGGGAGGAGCCAGCGACGCCGGAGGCGCCAGCGACACCGGAGGCGCCAATGGAACCGGATGCGACAGTGGCTCCGGCGGCGCCGGCGGCACCGGAACGCATCACCAATCCCGTCGCCGAATTCGCCGGCATCGACAAGATCACCGGCCGCATCATCACCTTCGATGTCTATATCGACGAGACGGTGCAGTTCGGTGCTTTGCAGGTGACGCCGCGCATCTGCTATTCGCAGCCGCAAACCGAGGAGCCGAAGACCGATTCCTTCGTCGAGGTCGACGAGATCACGCTGGATCGCAAGATCCGCCGCATCTTCACCGGCTGGATGTTTGCCGAAAGCCCCGGTCTCAACGCCGTCGAGCACGCCGTCTACGACGTCTGGCTGAAGGGCTGCAAGCAGAAGTCGGAGGTGCCGGCACCCGACGCTGCTAAATCCAATTAATGCATGTCGCGCAAAAGTGTGCAGCGGTTTTGCGATAACGACATGCATAAAACAACAACCTAAAGCGCGTCGCATGAGGCCGGTAGAGGCCGGTCAAACGCGACGCGCTTTAGGGCGCCAGATGCGGAATCACCTGTTCGGGATCACATGCTGAGCCTTCTGGAACCGCCTTATTCTCCGTGCGTTGGTCATGGCTGGCATTACGGAGATGTCCCCATGATGGCCAACAAGAACGAACTCCTCGATCTCGAAAGAGGGTTCTGGACCGGCGACGCTGCCTATTTCAAAGCCAATGCCGACACCGAATGCCTGGTGGCCTTCCCACAGATGGCGCAAACGATGAGCAATGCCGACCTGGCCGGAACCGCGACGGACCCGAACCGCTGGCGCGATCTCGACATCGACCTCAAGGGCATCATCGAGCCGGGCAGCGACATCGTCATACTGACCTATGAGGCCCATGCCACTCGCGAGAATGGCGAGCCTTATGCGGCGCTGGTCAGCACCGGTTATGTCCATCGCGTCAATGGCTGGAAGATGATGTTCCACGCGCAGACGCCTCTTGAGCCTGCCGCAAAACACTGACCCTGGCGCAGATCACGGGAAAAAGACCGCTTCGCCCTTCAGCGCGTCAGCCAGCATCTTTTCATACTTGCCCCTTGGCACGTCGACCGCGCCGAAGCGTTTGAGGTGCTCGGTGGTGAACTGGGTGTCGAGCAGCGCAAAGCGCCGTTCCTTCAGGCGTTCGACCAGATGCACCAGGCAGACCTTCGACGCGTCCGTTTCCCTGGCGAACATGCTTTCGCCGAAGAACACCCGGCCGAGCGACACGCCGTAGAGGCCGCCAACCAGCCGACCCTCACGCCAGGCTTCGACCGAATGGCAATGGCTCATCCTATGGAGTTCGACATAGGCCTCGCGGATCGGCGCATTGATCCAGGTCGACCGGCGTTCCTCGCGCCTCTCGGCGCAGCCATCGATCGTCGCCTCGAAGTCGAAATCGAAACGGATGTCGAACAGGTTTTTCCGGATCGCCTTCCTCAGGCTTTTGGGCGTGTGAAAACCATCGAGCGGGATGATGCCGCGCGTCTCCGGCCGTACCCAGAACACTTCGGGATCGGTGGCGCTTTCGGCCATCGGGAAGACACCCGAGGCGTAGGCCTTGAGCAACAGGTCGGTCGGGATGCGATAGCCTGGCGCGTAGGGACGGGTCATCGCATCATTATATTCTATAAGTTCACGACCTAATCCTCTTTGGCCAGATATTTTTCCAGCCAGTGGATGTCATACTCGCCATTGGCGATATCGGCATTGCCGACGAGATCGCGAAACAGCGGCAGCGTCGTATTGATGCCGTCGACGACGAATTCGTCGAGTGCCCGCCGCAGCCGCATCATGCATTCGACACGGTTGCGGCCGTGCACGATCAGCTTGCCGATCAGGCTGTCGTAGTAGGGCGGGATCTTGTAGCCGGAATAGACGCCGGAATCGACACGGATGCCGAGGCCGCCCGGCGTGTGGAAGTGGGTGATCGTGCCGGGCGAGGGAGTGAAGGTGCGCGCATCCTCGGCATTGATGCGGCATTCGATGGCGTGGCCCTGGAAGCGGATGTCTTGCTGGCGCACCGAAAGCCCAGCGCCCGAGGCGACGCGGATCTGCTCGTGCACGAGGTCGATGCCGGTGATCGCCTCCGTCACCGGATGCTCGACCTGCAGGCGCGTGTTCATCTCGATGAAGTAGAATTCGCCGTTCTCGTAGAGGAATTCGATAGTGCCGGCGCCGGAATAGCCAAGATCGGCGATCGCCCTGGCGCAGACGCCGCCGATATGCGCGCGCTCCTCGGCATTGAGGGCCGGCGAGGGCGCTTCTTCCCAGACTTTCTGGTGACGGCGCTGCAGCGAGCAGTCGCGCTCGCCGAAATGCACGCCGTGGCCGGCACCGTCACCGAATACCTGCACCTCGATGTGGCGTGGCTTTTGAAGGTATTTCTCGATGTATACGGCGTCGTCGCCGAAGGCAGCACCGGCTTCCGAGCGCGCCGTCTGCAGCGCGACGACAAGATCGGCTTCGCTGCGCGCAACTTTCATGCCGCGTCCGCCGCCGCCGGCCGACGCCTTGATGATCACGGGATAGCCGATCTCGGCGGCGATGCGTTTGGCTTCCTTTTCCTCGGTGACCGCGCCGTCGGACCCGGGCACCACCGGAATACCAAGGCGCTTGGCGGTGCGCTTGGCCTCGATCTTGTCGCCCATGATGCGGATGTGATCGCCGGTCGGGCCGATGAAGGTGATGTTGTGCGCGGCGAGGATATCGGCGAATTTGGCATTCTCCGACAGGAAGCCGTAGCCCGGATGCACCGCGTCGGCGCCGGTGATCTCGCAGGCCGCGACGATCTGGTGGATGTTGAGATAGCTGTCGCGCGACGGCGGCGGCCCGATGCAGACGCTCTCGTCGGCGAGCCGCACATGCATGGCGTCGGCGTCGGCTGTCGAATGCACCACCACCGTCTGGATGCCGAGCTCCTTGCAGGCGCGCAGCACTCTCAAAGCGATTTCGCCGCGATTGGCGATGAGGATTTTCTGGAACATTTTTCGGCTGTTCCCGGCTCTACTCGATCACGACGAGCGGCATGCCGTATTCGACCGGCTGCGCATCCTCGAACAGGATCGCCGTCACCGTGCCGGCACGGGGCGAGGGGATCTGGTTCATCGTCTTCATCGCCTCGATGATCAGCAGCGTCTGGCCTTCCTTGACCTGCTGGCCGACCTCGATGAACGCCTTGGCGTCGGGCGACGGCGCCAGGTAGGCGGTGCCGACCATGGGCGAGGCGACTGCATTCTTGGACACGTCGCCCGCTGCCGGGGCGGCTGCGGCCGCCGGCTGCGCTGCCGGCGGCGCGTAGGCAGGCTGCGGTGCGGCGACCGCATGGACGGCCGGCGCCTGTCGCGACACGCGCACCTTCAAGTCACCCAGCTCGACCTCGATCTCGGTGAGGTTGGTGTCGTTCAGTATGCCCGCCAGATCGCGGATAAGCTGCTGGTCAACACCATTCTTCTTAATCGACATTTTCGAGCCTTCTGTTTGTTGGCCAGTCATAGGCGTGCGGCCAGCGCCTGCAGCGCCAGTGTGTAGCCGAGCGGCCCGAACCCGCAGATCACGCCGACGGCGACCGGCGAGACCACGGAGACGTGGCGGAATGATTCCCGCGCATGGATGTTGGAAAGATGAACTTCGGCGACGGGCAATGGCGCGACTGAGCGGATGGCGTCGTGAATGGCGATCGAGGTGTGGCTGTAGGCGCCCGGATTGATGACGATGCCGACAGCCTTGTCGGCGGCTTCCTGTATCCAGTCGACGAGGTCGCCCTCATGGTTCGACTGACGGAAATCGATCTCGAGCCCAAGCGCCGCACCTGCCTGCTTGCAATCGTCGGCGATCGCGGCAAGCGTCTTGCCGCCATAGATGCCCGGCTCGCGCTTGCCGAGCGCGTTGAGGTTGGGACCGTTCAGGACGAAAACCGTTTTCAAAATGCCGACCTTTTTCCAGTGTGGTTTTGAATCCGAAATTCGCAATATCTTGAAGCAGCGCTTTGAACGAATTTCGGATTCAAATCCACCACATCAGCGCCGGCATCAGTCGGCGCGCCGGACCTCTATAATGGGCTTAGACGCCTGCGAAAAGAGCGCAAGTGGGTTCTTTCGCTGTCCACAACAGGCGGAAAATGCCTTGCGCCGAAACCGATCAGAGTGCGGCCTTGGCCGCCTCGATCTTCTCCGCCAGCACCTGCTGGCCGAGCGCCCCGAACACCACCTCGTTGCCGACCACATAGGAGGGCGTTCCGGTTATGGCCAGCTTGTTGGCAATGTCATAGGTCTTGGAGAGGGCCTCGGCGATCGACGGGTCCTTCATCTTCTCGCGCAGCGTCGCTTCGTCGGCGCCGAGCGAAAGCGCTACCTTGATGGCCGCTGCTTCGGTGGCGCGTCCCTGGGCGCCGAGCAGCGCGTTGTGGAACTCGCCGTATTTCTCCGGCATCATCAGGTGGAAGGCCATCGAGACGACGCTCGCCTTCTGCGAATCCGGGCCGAGGATCGGGAACTCCTTGAGCACGAAGCGCAGGTCCGGATCGGCTGTCGTCAGCGTCTTCATGTCCTCCATGGCGCGTTTGCAGTAGCCGCAATTGTAATCGTAGAACTCGACGATGGTGACCTTACCGTTCGGATTGCCGACGACGCCGTCGAAGGCCGAGTTGAAGATCTGGTCCTTGGCATCTTTGATGATGGCGAGACTGGCGAGGCGCTGCGCCTCCTTCTGCTTGGCCTCGAGCGCTTCCTGAGCCTCCAGCAGCACTTCGGGGTTCTTCAGGAGATAGTCGCGGATGATGCCTTCGACTTCGGCCCGGTCGATCTTGGTGTCGGCGGGCGCCGCCTGGGCGATCTGCACGGCATCGGCCTTTGCCGTCTGCGGACTTCCGGTCACGAACCCGAAACCCAGCATGGCGAGAGCGACCGCCACTCCCGTGGTGCCCAGCAGAATTGCCTTGTTCATCGTCCCTAATCCTCTTGCCTGGTTTCCGGCCCGATTGGTCTGACCTCGATTGGTCCGACTACATGTCGCCGCGCACGGTCGGAAGGTTCACTTTTTCTTGCCTGATGGTGCGTAGTTTATGATGTCCTGCGCGCGGATCCAGCCCGGTTCGCCGCGCTTCATTTTCATCTGCGCGCGCATTGCGAAGATCTTGGCATCCTTGTAGGCGCCGGAATAGAAATGGCCTTCGGCGGTTGCAAGATCGGCGGCCGGAATGTTGCCGAGCTCGCCATAGGCCTGCGCCAGATGGCGGTAACCGACGGCGTTTTCCCGGTCGCGCCCGAGGCCCTTGTTGATCTGCACCACCGCTTTCTCCAGGGATTCGGGCGTGCCGATGGCCATCAGCGCCTGGCCGTAGGAGACCGACAGCAACCCGGATCGCGCCGGATCGAGGCTGACCGCCTTGGCATAGGCTTCGGCGGCGGCCTTCGGTCTGTTCGCCTTCATCAGGATGTCGCCGCGCAATTCCTGGAAATAGGGGTTTTTCGGCTGTGCCTTGATCAGCGCGTTGGTCTTGGCGAGCGCGCCGGCCAGATCGCCGAAAAGATAGCTCGTCTGCGCGTCGCCATATTGCGAGGCGAGGCTGGCCGGGTTCTTGCGCATCAGCCGCGATGCGGCGGCCTTGCCTCCCATATAGGCGGCGATCTTGATGCGCATCATGTCGTGCCGCTGCTGCAGTGCCGGCGTATCGACCTTGTCGACATAGGGGCTCTGCTTGACCAGGACTTCGAGATTGGCGATGCGTTCCCGCGGCAGCGGATGGCTGATCCGGTAGGGATCGACCTGCGCCCCTGACAGCGAGAGCGCGCTCTGAAAGCGGCCGAAGGTCTTCAGCATGCCCAGGCCGGACTGACCGGTGGCATTGAGATAGGTTATCGCCGAGCGGTCGGCGGTCATCTCTTCGGTGCGCTGATAGGCGAGGATACTGCGCTGCGCCATCTCGCCGCCGCCAGCCGCGACCCCCATGCCGGCGCCGGCGAGGCCCCGGCTTTTGGTGGTGGCGCCGGCGACGATGGCGCCGGCGCCAAGCAGCGTCGCGATGATGGCCATCGTCTTGGCGCGTTCGAGCTGGTTGCGCAATTTTTGCTGGTGCCCACCGGCAATGTGGCCGGCTTCGTGTGCGATGACGCCGATGATCTCGTTGGGCGTCTCCGCCGACATCAGGGCGCCGGTGTTGATGAACAGACGGGACCCGGCAACGAAGGCGTTGAAACTCTGGTCGTTGACCAGCACGATGTCGACGCCGTCTTCCGGCAGGCCCGCGGCCCGGAAGATCGGCCGCGCATAATCGCGTACCAGCGCCTCGATCTCGGCATCGCGCACCACCGGCACGTTTTGCGCTAAGGCGCTGATGGTGCCGGTCACAGCGACCGTCGCGGCAAGCGAAAGCGTCGCGAAGGCGCGCGCTGCCCTGGCTATCGTCGATTTGGGTCGGCTAAACATGGCAGGTCCACTGGTAGACGAGCGGGCGAAGGATGAAAAGTCGGCACCGAAACTTTACCGAACTTGTGATCCTCACATCAATCGGGCATTTGTGCGGCGCGGGACGCCAAAGCTCGGCGCCGGCAGCCGACAAGTGCCGACCAAAGGGCCGACCCAAGGGCCGCCCAGGAATGAGGTCAAATGGTTGTATCGCTTTCGCGTCGCGGCGAAGTCGAGCCGTTCCACGCCATGGATATTCTGGCGGAAGCGAATCGGCTGAAGGCAAAGGGCGTGCCGGTTGTTTCCATGGCCGTTGGCCAGCCGTCCGACCCGGCGCCGGCCGGGGTCAGGCAAGCGGCGACGAATGCATTGAAGATGGGGCGCATCGGCTACACCGACGCATTGGGTCTTTCCGGCCTGCGCGAGGCGATCGCGCAGCACTATGCCGACCACTACGGGCATGCCGTTTCACCCGGCCGGATCGCCGTCACCACCGGATCGTCGGCCGCATTCAACCTGGCCTTTCTGGCGATGTTCGATCCAGGCGATTGTGTCGCCATCGCCGCACCCGGTTATCCGGCCTATCGCAACATCATGGCAGCGCTCGGCATCGAGATCGTCGAGATCGAGCTCCACGGTGATGCCTACCTCCACGCCGAACATCTGAAGGCCGCGCATCGCGAAAAGAAGCTGAAGGGTGTGTTGTTTGCCAGCCCGGCCAATCCGACCGGGGCAATTATCCCCGCCGACGAGCTGTCGGCGCTGGTGACGACGGCGCAAGAGCTCGGCATCGCCGTGATCTCCGACGAGATCTATCACCGGCTGGCTTACGCTGCGCCGGACACGACGGCGCTTGCCTACGGCCAGGACGTGACGGTGATCAATTCCTTCTCGAAATATTACTGCATGACCGGTTGGCGTATCGGCTGGATGGTGCTGCCGGAAGCATTGGTGCGGCCGGTCGAGCGCATCGCCCAGAGTCTCTACATCTCACCGCCGGAACTGTCCCAGATCGCCGCGATCGAGGCATTCAAGGCGACCGGGGAATTGGAGGCGGTGAAGGCGCGCTACGCCTGGAATCGCGAGCTTTTGATGACACGCCTGCCCGAAATCGGCTTTGCGCTGGCGGCACCGATGGACGGGGCGTTCTACGCTTTCTGCGATGTCACCAGGCACACCAACGACAGTATGGCCTTCGCGCGCAAGATGCTGGCCGAGGCGCATGTGGCGGCGACGCCCGGCCGCGATTTCGATCCGCTTCAAGGCCATCGAACCATGCGCTTTTCCTACGCCGGCAGCCACGATGAGATGGTCGAGGCGATGATGCGCCTCGAACGCTGGCTGAAGTAGCGCGAATGCCGGAACTCGAACAGGCTTTGACCGAAATTGCCGCCGAAATGGCGGAGCGCACGGATCGCGGCGAAGTCGCGACCTACATTCCACAACTCGGCAAGGTCGATCCGAAAAAGTTCGGTATCGCCGCCGTGACCAATGACGGTCGCGTGCTGATGGCGGGCGACGCCGATGAGCCGTTTTCGATCCAGAGCATTTCGAAGGTGTTCACGCTGACGTTGGCGCTCGGCAACGTCGGCGACGCGTTGTGGCAGCGTGTCGGGCGCGAGCCTTCGGGCAACCCGTTCAACTCGATCGTCCAGCTCGAGCATGAGAACGGCATTCCGCGCAATCCGTTCATCAATGCCGGCGCTATCGTCATTTCCGACATTCTGCTCGCCGGCCACCAGCCGCGCGAGGCGATCGGCGAGATCCTGCGCTTCATCCAGTTCCTGGCCGACGACGAGACCATCATCATCGACCGCGAGGTCGCGGCTTCGGAACGGGCCACCGGTTTTCGCAACTTGGCGCTTGCCAACTACATGAAATCCTTCGGCAATCTCAACCACGCGCCGGACCTGGCGCTGGGCGTCTATTTCCATCATTGCGCCATCGCCATGAGCTGCCGGCAACTGGCTTTGGCCGGCCGCTTCCTTGCCAATGGCGGCAAGAACCCGGCGACCGGCCATTCCGTTGTTTCGGCCGAGCGCGCCCGCCGCATTGGCGCGATGATGCTGACCTGCGGTCATTATGACGGCTCCGGCGATTTCGCCTTTCGCGTCGGCATCCCCGGCAAGAGCGGCGTTGGCGGCGGCATTTTGGCGATCGTGCCGGGCGTGGCTTCGCTCGCCGTCTGGTCGCCCGGCCTCAACGCCAACGGCAATTCCAGGCTGGGGTCGATTGCGCTGGAAAGGCTGGCGAAGATGATGAACTGGTCGGTCTTCGCGCCATAAAGATTTGGGGGCGCCATAGAGATTGTGAGGCTTCAGACAAGAAAATTCCCGCGCTGTCGACAGGACAGCGCGGGATTCTTTTGGTCAAAAGATCAGGCTAAACTACCGAAAAAATTAGAAAAAGCCTTTCCGCTGCCACCAGCCGGCACGCTTCGGCTTTTCCTCGGTCTTTTCCTCTTCGGCAACAGTCGAAGACACGATCGGCTCAACCGGAGCATCTACCGGTACAGGCTTGCGTCGCGATGGGCGGACCTTCGGTTTTTCGTCGACGGTGGCCACGACTGTTTCCTCCGGAACAGGTGCGGGAGCCTCGGCAGAGGTTTCCGGCTCGGCTACCGCCGTCTCGGCGACGACGTCCGCCGCAGCCTTCTTCGGCTTGGCGGCGCGGCGCGGCTTCTTCGGCTTTTCGGCGCTCGGCATGTCGTCATTGGCCGGAGCAAGGTCCACAGGCTCTTCGACCGGCGTTGTTGCTACCGGCTCGCTGGAGACGGCTACGCCCTCCAAGACTTCGCCTTCGGGGCTGTCAGCAAATTCTGCAGTGCCTGCATCGACCTCGCCTTCGTCCTCGCGGCGATTGCGCTTGCCGCCGCGCTTGCCGCGCCGGCGTTTCTTGCCCTGACCTTCATCCACCACTTGATCGTCATCCGACGCTTCCACCGCCTCAGTGACGCCGACCTGGTCCTCGTGGTCTGCTTCGACGCCTTCATCGCTTAACGCCTCGGATACGCCTTCGGCAGTGGCGGGGAGGGACGCGCCTTCCATTGGGGCGCCATGCTCGCGGTCGCGATCCTTGCCGCCGCGCCGTCTGCGGCGCTTGCGGCGCTTGCGGTCGCGGCCTTCGCCATCCTCGCTTGGCCTTGGCTGCTGCGGCTGCTGGGCTTGGCGCGGTTGCTCCGCCGGTGCAACGGCCTCGTCTTCCTCCTCGTCGATGACGATTTCGTCGGCGGGCTCTTCCGGCTCGACATAGGCGGGCAAGGTGCGCACCTCGACGAAGCCTTCAGGCTTTTCAGCCAACGCGCCGCGGAAGATCGCATAGTGCTGGGCGCCGACCGTGTCGTCGGCTTCGACGGTGATGGTCAGGCCGAAGCGGCTTTCGAGCTCCACCAGCGTGCCGCGCTTGTGGTTGAGCACATAGAGCGCGGTCGCCGCCGGCGTCCGCACCGTGATGTGGCTGCGCGAATCCTTGAGCAGAAATTCCTCGATCGCCCGCACCACCATCAGCGCGACAGACGAATCGGACCGCACATGGCCGGTGCCGCCGCAATGCGGGCACGGCTTCATCGTCGATTCCAGCACGCTGGCTCGGATGCGCTGGCGCGACATCTCCATCAGGCCGAAATGCGAGATGCGGCCGACCTGGATGCGGGCGCGATCGTTCTTGAGGTGATCCTTCAGCCGCTTTTCGACGGAGCGGTTGTTGCGGTTCTCCTCCATGTCGATGAAGTCGATGACGATCAGGCCGGCAAGATCGCGCAGCCTCAGCTGCCGTGCGACTTCCTCGGCCGCTTCCAGATTGGTGTGAAGCGCCGTGTCCTCGATCGAGTGCTCCTTGGTGGAGCGGCCCGAATTGACGTCGATGGCGACCAGCGCTTCGGTCTGGTTGATGATGATGTAGCCGCCGCTCTTTAGGGTCACCTGCGGCTGCAGCATGCGGTCGAGTTGCGCCTCGATGCCATTGCGTACGAATATCGGCGTCGTGTCGCGGAACGGCTGCACGACCTTTGCGTGGCTCGGCATCAGCATGCGCATGAAGTCCTTGGCCTCGCGATAGCCCTCTTCGCCGGAAACCAGGATTTCGTCGATATCCTTGTTGTAGAGATCGCGTACCGAGCGCTTGATCAGGCTGCCTTCCTCGTAGACCAGGGCAGGGGCCGTGGACTGCAGCGTCAGATTGCGGACGTTTTCCCAAAGCCGCATCAGATATTCGTAGTCGCGCTTGATCTCGGCCTTGGTGCGGCTTTCGCCGGCTGTGCGCAGGATGACGCCCATGCCCTGCGGCACTTCGAGATCGGCGACGACCTCCTTCAGCCGCTTGCGGTCCTGCGCGTTGGTGATCTTGCGCGAGATGCCGCCGCCACGCGCCGTGTTCGGCATCAGCACCGAATAGCGGCCGGCAAGCGACAGGTAGGTGGTGAGCGCCGCGCCCTTGTTGCCGCGCTCTTCCTTCACGACCTGCACCAGGAGGATCTGCCGGCGCTTGATCACTTCCTGGATCTTGTATTGGCGGCGCACCGGCTTGCGGCGGTTGCGCGCTTCTTCAAGCGCATCCTCGGCGCCGACCGATTCGACCTCATGGTCGTCCGGATGCGAGGACTGCACCTCTTCCAGCATGCCGCGATCATTGTCGGTGGACGTGGCTTCGCCGGCCGAGTCCGGCTGCGCCACGACTTCGGAAATCACATCCGCTTCGATGCTGGCGGCGATGGAATTGGGTCCGCCTTCGGAAGGCCCAGTCTCATCATGGCTCGTCTCATTATGACTCGCGTCAACATGACCGGCGGCATCCTCGCCATGTTCCGAAGTATCCGACGGCGTGTCGACATTTTCGGAAACGGCATCGACGTTCTCCGCGACCGCATCCTTGCCGTGTTCGCCGCCCTCATTGGAACCGCTGTCGTTGGACTCGACAGAATCGTCCGAATCGGCCGCACCTGCATCACGCTTGTGCTCGCCTCGGTCGCGGCTCTTGCCGCCGCGCCGGCGTCCCCGCCGCCCGCGATCGCGGCTCTGGCGGTCGTCGCCTTCGCCGTCCTCATCGTCCTCGTCTTCAGCCTCCTGCGCTTCCGCGCGCAGCAGCGCCTGACGGTCGGCGACCGGAATCTGGTAGTAGTCGGGATGAATTTCACTGAAGGCGAGGAAACCGTGACGATTGCCGCCATATTCGACAAAGGCTGCCTGAAGCGAGGGTTCGACGCGCGTTACGCGGGCGAGGTAGATGTTTCCTTTGAGCTGCTTTTTGTCCTGGGATTCAAAGTCGAATTCTTCAATACGGTTACCGCGAACGACGACAACACGTGTTTCCTCCGGGTGGGAGGCGTCTATCAGCATCTTGTTGGGCATTATTTCGTTTCCCCCCGGCAGCCGTCAGCCGCAGCTTGCGGGGCAAAGCCCGCCGCTGTGAGTGTGGATGAACATGGGTGCCGGGCAATTGAATGTCCGCCGGCCGCTGCCTGAGCGCTATGGCGGTGCCGCCCGCAGCCATAATGGCGCGGTTTACTGCGGACCTTTCCATGATTGCGCTTGAAGCCATCGTAACCAGCAGAACCTTTTTGAACCAAAGCCCGGGAAAACCGGACCAGCTTGTTTGCTCATACAGAGCCGGCGCGGGACAATCCCGGCCGTTTTCCTCACGCAGGCGCTTCCCCCGCCACGGGCTCGCACCTGCGAAATTCATCGCGATCACTTGATACCTTCTTCGCCTGAAGCGAAAGGAGCCGTCGTTCATCTGACCTGTAGCAGGAAGCTGCGGAGAAGGACGGTTCCAGGATTGCAGTGATCCACCATCGCTTTTATGATTTGGCGGGTTGGAAGGCAACCCCGATTTCCGATGCCGGCAAAAAGCAGTTCCGCAACGGAAGCACGGCTTTGAGCGTTGCATGAAAAGGCTTGGTTAACCTTCTCTGGATACCAATCGTTAATCGAGTTCGCGGCCTAACCTGCACTTCGACAAAACGACGACACTCCGACAAACAAGATTGGGCGCCTGGCGCCAAACCGGAGCGACTGGAAAGAGATGGCACTGGCAGTCTTCACGCACAAGAGTGGTCGCGCCGGAGCCATTTTTTTCTACGCTGCCTACTTCCGCGCTGCCCACTTCCGCGATGCTTGTCTGCTGTCGCTGGTTGTCGCTTGCCTGGCCTTTTCGCCGGTTTCCTTTGCCGCCGACGCGCCGCTCGCCGTGACGAGCTACAAAATGGCGGGTGACGCCACCAAGATGCGCATCGTCATGAATTTCGACCGCGAGCCGGACGTCAAATGGTTCCTGCTGCGCGGCCCCCACCGTCTGGTCGTCGACCTGCCAATCACGAAATTCGCCATCAATGCCAAGGATGTGAAGGCGCGCGGCCTGGTCAGGAGCGTGCGCTACGGCGATCTCGGCGAGGGGGTGTCGCGGCTGATTCTCACCGGCAAGGGCCCGTTCGCCGTCGACAGGCTCGACGTGCTCAAGAACGAGGATGGCAGCGGCTACCGCATCGCAATCGACATGTCTGCGGCGTCCGTGCGGGAGTTCGACGCCGCTCTTGCCAATCAGGCGCTGACCACCGGCTCGACGGTCTCTTCCGACAAGGGCGGCAGGGTCGGCACCGGCCCGGTCTCCAATCCAGGCCATCGCTTCACCGTCGTCATCGATCCAGGCCATGGCGGCATCGACGGCGGCGCCGAGGGCCTGAACGGCACGGTCGAAAAGAACGTCACGCTCGCTTTCGCCACCGAATTGCGGGAAAGACTTGCCGCAGTCGGCAAATACGACGTGTTCATGACGCGCGAGACGGACCAATTCCTGCGGCTGGACGACCGCGTGCGAATTGCCCGCCAGCACGAGGCCGATCTGCTCATTTCGATCCACGCCGACACGATCAGGGTCAAGGGCCTTCGCGGCGCAACCGTCTACACCGTCTCCGACAAGGCTTCCGATCCCGAAGCGCAGGCGCTCGCCGACCGTGAAAACCTTTCCGATCAATTCGCCGGCATGGAAATCAAGGACGACGACAAGGAAGTGACCGACATCCTGATCGACCTGATCCGCCGCGAGACGCACGGTTTCTCGATGCGTTTTGCCCAAACTTTGGTCGGCCAGCTTTCCACCAGCGTTGGCCTCATCAACAATCCGCAGCGTTCGGCCAGCTTCAAGGTGTTGAAGGCACCGGATGTCCCCTCCGTGCTGGTCGAACTCGGCTATCTGTCGAACGCCAAGGACGAGGCGCAACTGCTCAGCGCCGATTGGCGCGGCAAGGCGGCCCAGAGCATAACCAATGCCATCGCCCTGTTCGCCTCAACCCGGGCCGGAGGCGGAACCGGAGGCTGAGATGCCAGCCGCGCTACAACCAGAGGCAGCGTTGCACGACGACAACACCCTGCACTTATTTCCGCCATTCGAAGCCGAAATTCCGTGCTGCCGCATTTTGCCCACATGGTGGCGACATGGATTTTCGATTACCGGTCGGGATCGTCTCGAAAGCTTGCGCGAAAGGCGGCTTCGTTTAGGGGATTCCCGAACCAAGGACTGGAGCGGGCATGATTCGTCTCATTGGTTATTTCTTCGGCATCGGCACGGCGCTGGCCCTTTTGGTCGCGGCGGGCGTGGCGATCTATATCAGCCATTTGTCGAAGGATCTGCCCGACTACGAGGTCCTGGCCAAGTATGAACCGCCGGTGACGACCCGCATCCATGCGTCTGACGGTGCGCTGATGGCCGAATATGCGCGCGAGCGGCGCCTGTATTTGCCGATCCAGGCGGTGCCGGACCGTGTCAAGGCGGCCTTCCTGTCCGCCGAGGACAAGAATTTCTACAATCATCCCGGCATCGATATGACCGGCCTTGGCCGCGCTGTGATGGTCAATCTGCAGAATTTCGGCTCGGGCAAGCGCCAGGTCGGCGCCTCGACGATCACCCAGCAGGTGGCGAAAAACTTCCTGTTGTCCTCGGACCAGACCTACGAGCGCAAGATCAAGGAGATGATCCTCGCCTTCCGCATCGAGCAGGCCTATTCGAAGGACCGCATTCTCGAGCTTTACCTCAACGAAATTTTCTTCGGGCTTGGCGCCTATGGCGTCGCCGGCGCGGCACTCACTTATTTCGACAAGGCGGTGAATGAACTCACCGTGGCGGAGGCGGCCTATCTGGCGGCTTTGCCGAAGGGCCCCTCCAACTATCACCCCTTCAAATATGCCGACCGCGCCATCGAGCGCCGCAACTGGGTCATCGACCAGATGGTCGGCAACGGCTACGTCACGCAAGAGGAAGGCGCGAAGGCCAAGGCCGAGGCGCTCGGCGTCAAGCCACGCCGCTCCGGCACCTATCTGTTCGCCGGCGAATACTTCACCGAGGAAGTGCGTCGCCAGATCAGCGCGCGCTACGGCGAGAATGCGCTCTACGAGGGCGGCCTGTCCGTCCGTACGACGCTCGATCCCAAGATGCAGCTGATCGCCCGCAAAGCCATGCAGAACGGCCTGATGAAGTTCGATACGCTGCGCGGCTATCGCGGGCCGGTGAAGACCATCAGCGTATCCGGCGACTGGGGCGTGCCTTTGAGCGAAGTCAAGGGACTGGACGACGTGCCCGAATGGTCGCTCGCCGTCGTGCTCGACAGCTCGGAGAGCGGCCTGTCGATCGGCCTTCGGCCGACCCGGCAGATCTCGGGCGAACTCGTCAAGGATCGCATCGAAGGCACCGTCAGCCGCGAGGACATGAGCTTCGCCATGCGTCATGTGGTCGGCGGCAAGACCGTCAAGGCCAAATCGCTGGCGGACGTGCTGAAGCCGGGCGATGTCATCTTCGTGCAGAAGAAAGAGGGTACGGACGGGGCCTATATCCTGCGCCAGGCCCCCGAAGTGGAAGGTGGCATGATCGCCATGGATCCGCATACCGGCCGTGTTCTGGCCATGGTCGGCGGGTTCTCCTACTCGCAATCCGAATTCAACCGTGCCACGCAAGCCATGCGGCAGCCGGGTTCGTCGTTCAAGCCGATCGTCTATTCGGCCGCCCTCGACAATGGCTATACGCCGGCTTCGGTGATCATGGACGGCCCGATCACCATCAAGAGCGGCAACACGACCTGGACGCCGAAGAACTACGATGGAAGGACAGCTGGCCCGGCGACCTTGCGGTCCGGCATCGAGAGGTCGCGCAATCTGATGACTGTGCGCCTGGCCAACGACATGGGCATGAAGCTGGTCGCGGAATATGCCGAGCGCTTCGGCGTCTATGACCGTCTGGCGCCGTACCTGCCGATGGCGCTGGGTTCGGGCGAGACCACCGTGATGCGCATGGTGTCGGCTTATTCGATCATGGCCAACGGCGGCAAGTCGATCAAGCCGACGCTGATCGACCGCATCCAGGATCGCTACGGCAAGACGGTGTACAGGCAGGACGAACGCGGCTGCGAAAATTGCAACGCCGCCGAATGGCAGAACCAGCCTGAGCCAGAACTGGTCGACAATTCCGAGCAGGTGCTCGATCCGATGACCGCCTATCAGATCACCTCGATGATGGAGGGCGTCGTCGAGCGCGGTACCGGCGCTACCGTCGCCGAACTCGGCCGCCACATCGCCGGCAAGACCGGAACGACAAACGACGAGAAGGATACCTGGTTCATCGGCTACACGCCCAATCTCGTTGTCGGCCTTTATATGGGCTATGATCAGCCGAAAGGTCTTGGCAAGGGCGCGACCGGCGGCGGTCTCGCAGCGCCGATCTTCAAGGACTTCATGCGCGTGGCGCTGGACGGCACGCCCAATGTCGATTTCCAGGTTCCCGAAGGCATGAAGCTGATCGCCATCAACCGCAAGACCGGCATGGCTGCCAACCCAGACGACGCTGGCGCCTTTATCGAAGCCTTCAAGCCGGGCACCGGCCCCGCCGACAGCTATTGGGTGATCGGCATGGGTGCGGACGGCTCCAACGCCTCCGGCGGCGCGCTGTCGCCACAGGCCAACCAAGCCATCCAGTCCGGCGGCGGCGGGCTCTATTGACATAGGACATGGTGTTCTGGGCCGGCTTTCGAGCCGGCCCATTTCGCTTTACAGGCGGCGGTGCCGTCCCTATGTATCGCGCCAACCCAGCTCTGTTTAAGCAACAGGGCACCATTTCAGCACAGGACAGAACGACCAGCCATGCGCGCGGAAACGCAGAACATTGTCGACGAAATCAGGCAGGCGATAACCCTGCTGAGGAGGCATCTTTGACTGGGATCAAGCCATAAAGCGGCTTGAATACCTGAATGTGCGTGCCGAGGATTCGAGTCTCTGGAACGAACCGCTGGAGGCGCAGAAGCTGATGCGTGAGCGCCAGGGCCTCGAGGAAGGCATCGCCGCGGTCAAAGGCCTCACCCAAGCGCTGGAAGACAATATCGGCCTGATCGAGCTTGGCGAGGAAGAGGGCGACGAGAGCGTCATCGCCGAGGCGGAAGCGGCGATCCGCTCGATGCGCGGCGAAGCAAAGGCCCGCCAGATCGAGACGCTGCTTTCGGGCGAGGCGGACGCCAACGACAGTTATCTCGAAGTCCATGCCGGCGCCGGCGGCACCGAAAGCCAGGACTGGGCCTCGATGCTTCTGCGCATGTACACGCGTTGGGCCGAGCGGCGGCGCTTCAAGGTCGAGGTGCTGGAAGTGCATGACGGCGAAGAGGCCGGCATCAAGTCCGCTACGCTGCTGATCAAGGGCCACAATGCCTATGGTTGGCTGAAGACGGAATCCGGCGTTCACCGTCTCGTGCGTATTTCGCCCTACGACAGCAATGCGCGCCGCCACACGTCGTTTGCCAGCGTCTGGGTCTATCCCGTGATCGACGATACGATCGAGATCGACGTTTCCGAATCGGATGTCCGCATCGACACCTATCGTTCGTCGGGATCGGGCGGACAGCACGTCAACACCACCGATTCGGCGGTCCGCATCACCCATCTCGCCACCGGCATCGCGGTCGCCTGCCAGGCCGAGCGCTCCCAGCACAAGAACAAGGCGAAGGCCTGGGAGATGCTGCGCTCGCGGCTCTACGAGGAAGAGCTGAAGAAGCGCGAGGCGGTGGCGAACGCCACCGAAGCATCGAAGAGCGATATCGGCTGGGGCCACCAGATTCGCTCCTACGTTCTGCAGCCCTATCAGCTGGTGAAGGATCTGCGCACTGGCGTCGAGAGCACAAGCCCGTCGAGCGTGCTGGACGGCGACCTCGACGATTTCATGGAGGCGTCGCTGTCGCAGCGCATCGACGGCGGCGCCGGCGAAGTGGTGGCCGATATCGACTGAAGCTCCTACGCCCCAAGCAGCCGGAACATCACGCTAGAGTAACAGGCTCTTCACTGTAATTGAGCGGTTGCTTTATGGCTTTGTTTTTTCACCGAATTTTCCGCAACGACATCTACCTCCGGGTTAGATGTTGCAGCCCTGCCGGCGCCTGGCCCGGAACCACTGCGAGCTGAATCCCGTTATCTGCGGTCCCATCTGCCGGGGTTGATGAAGTCACTGTCGTCAACCCCGGCAGGCTGGTTCCGGCTGCAGATGTCGGCGCTCGGTTTGCACAGCAATTTCTTGCGCCAACAAAGGAATCAGCCCAGCATCCGAAGGCTGGGGGAAAAAGCATTTATGGTCGGACGCGGCGTATCTGCGACCTGACGAGCCGGCCACTGGGAAGATACGTTCCAAGAACGGGCAAGCGAAACGCTTGATAACTCGGTGATAGGAATTGCGCCCATGCCTGCTCTCAAGACCCGATCGGCCTCAGCCGTCCAGACGGCGCGCCGCCTCCTGAATTCAATCATTGCGGTGGTGGCTCTGACGGCCATCATTATATTTGCAGCGCCCGCTTTGGCGCACGACGCCACGCCGACTGCGGCGAGGCCGCAAGGCTGGAGTTACCCATTCTCCTGTTGTTCCGGCTATGATTGCCGCGCGGTCTCGCAGACGTCGATCAGCGAGCGTCCGGAGGGCTATGTCATCAAGGGGACAGGCGAGGTCGTGTCCTACAGCGATGGACGGATCAAGAATTCGCCCGATGGCGAATATCACTGGTGCTCGGTCGCCGGCGCCAATGATGGAAAGACCATCTGCCTGTTCGTGCCACCGTCGTCGTTTTAATGTATGTCGCCCAAAAGGTTGCCCCAAGGGCCTGACCCAGAGCCTGACCCGATCGTGCGCAGCGGTTTTGGGATAACGACATGCATCAAAAAGATTGAAGCGCGCCACGCGTCCGACGCAGGCAAGCGAGTCTGCTGATAGACGGTTGTCAGGAGTGTCTCTTTATGTTGCCTTGCCGCGCGGGCGGCAGGCAATCGTGAGGAGGCGTTCATGACCATAAAGGCAAGCTGCCACTGCAGGGCGACGACGTTCGAAGTTTCGCAAGCGCCGCTAACCGTGACGCAATGCACCTGCTCCTTCTGCTCGAAACGCGGCTCGTTGTGGGCCTATTACACCCCGTCGCAATTCAAGCTCACCAGCCCACTCAAGAATGTCTCCTTCTACCGGTGGGGGTCGAAAACGATCAAACACGGTTTCTGCGCCACCTGCGGCTGCGGCACCTTCACCGAAACGCCGGACTGGTCGACCGGCAAGCCGGATTTCGACAATCCGAAAATCAGCGTTAATTCGCGCCTGTTCGACGATTTCGACCTCGATCAGGTCGAGGTCGTCGTCATCGACGGCAAGAATCTCTGGTAGCCGATAATCTCTGGTAGCCGATCAGAATTGCGCAATACCGCGGCCGTGCAATTGACCGGGAAAAGCCATAGCCAGCCGCTTTTCCCGTTCCATTTTTCGCCGCATTTCATGTTACAAGCATTAGAGCGACGTGCGTCCACTTGGACGCACAAAGTACGCTCTACGACTTTGAATCTATGCATCGTGCTTTCCGAAAATCGATGATTTTCGGGCCGATGCAACGGAAGGGCTGATGCGGCGCGCCACCGGTGGGACCGCGGACTGGAGAGGGACTACCCAATGAGAAAGACTGTGCTCGTCGTCGTGGCGACGGCTGTGCTCGTGAGTGCCTGCACTACAACCGATCCGTATACCGGAGAGCAGAAGGTTTCCAACACTGCGGCCGGCGCCGGCATCGGCGCACTGGCGGGTGCGGGGCTCGGCCTGCTTGCCGGCGGCAACGATCGCCGTAATGCGCTGATCGGCGCTGGTGTCGGCGCGCTCGCCGGCGGCGCCATCGGCGCCACGATGGACCAGAACGAGGCCGAACTGCGCCGGCAGCTTCAGGGCTCCGGCGTCAGCGTCACCCGCACCGGCGACCAGATCATCCTCAACATGCCGTCGGACATCACCTTCAACGTCGACCAGGACGCGGTAAAGCCCGGCTTCTATCAAGTGCTGAATTCGGTCGCGCTTGTGCTGAACAAGTTCCGGCAGACCACGGTCGACGTGTTCGGCCACACCGACTCGACCGGTGGCGACGAACACAATTTCGACCTGTCGCAGCGCCGCGCGCTGGCGGTCGCGAACTATCTGTCCGGGCAGGGCGTCGATTCCCGCCGCTTCGCCGTCACCGGCTTCGGCAAGACGCGTCCGATCGCCTCCAACGCGTCGGCCGCCGGCCGTGCCCAGAACCGCCGCGTCGAGATCCAGCTTTCACCGCTCACCTGAGCAAGACAGGCAAGAAGACGGCATTGCACATGAGAACGGCCAGGGCCGTTCTTGTTTGCTTTTTGCTGGAGTGACGAGCGTCGGCGCCCATCGCTTCGGTTTCATAGCGTCGGGGGCGGGCGGGCCGGCTGATCGACAATTGCCGCAACGATCCGGCGCACGATCGGAAGGACAATCAGCAGGCTCGGAAACGCAACAAGCCACGATACGCCCCCATGCGTATGACCAGGTCGCTACGAAACCGTTCGTCCAACCCGTGCCGATCGCCGTCGAAACCGCCGAGATGATGCAGGTCATGAGGATCGAAAGAACGAACGGCATTACCACTGCACTGTAGGAAGGCGGCAGTTTTCTCAGCTTCAATGTCTTTTGCGGTGATGCTTGCATGGAAATCTCCTAGTCGGAAAATGCGTGAGCGCGATCAGGCGACCTGTGCCGTTTGCAGGGCCAGTTCTCGAATAAAGCTTCGCAACGAACGCGGCTCGCGACCCAAGGCGCAGCGCAATGTCAAGCTGTTTCCGCCGAGGCCGTATTTGGCATAGTGGTCATGGACTTTAGCCAGCAGCTGCAATTGGCGGTCATCGTAGGGAAGGCGGGCGTTCGCTGCCCACTCGCCAAAGGCCGGCTCGCCGGCAGAGATCGGCCGGCCAAGTTCCTCACCCATCATTGAAACGATTTCTTCCCGGCTATGCATACCAGCGCACAGCTCCAGGGTCGCATAGGACAACTGCACTTCGGTCAATGCGATCGCTGCTACTTCAGCGACATCGCGGTAATCGACACGCGCCAGCTTTGCCGTCTTTGGAAATGGTTCCGAGAAAACGCCATCCTTAACGACGGACGGCCAAGCCGCTGCGATATTCTGCATGAAATTGGCGGGATGCAGAATGGTGTATTCCATATTCGTCGAGTAGAGAGCATCTTCGACCGGCACCTTGCTCGCATGGTTTTTGAGCCTCGTATTGGTCGGCTGGATCACTGACGAAAAGACGAATTTTCGAACGCCTGCTCGTGCTGCAGTCTCAACCATCCCAACACTCATGGCCGCTTCATCGGGGGCAAAGGCCGGTCCGATGTGAAAGACGCCGTCGACGCCCTCGACGGCATCTTCGAGGCTCTGAGGGTCGCGCAAATTGCCGATCACGACCTCGGATGCCCCGAGCCTCCGGGCCTTTTCGGCGCTCGCGGGGTCGCGAATGAGTCCTCGAACAGTGGCATTGCGGCGGACAAGTTCAGGCACGACCAATCCGGCAAATCGGCCTGTTGCGCCCACGACCAGGACGGTTGGATTGGGTGCTCGCACGACAATTCCCTTCGATGAAGCCCGCCCTTCGGGATTTCTTCCAGGCAAATAAAAGGTCGCGAACAGCGTTACAATTACTTGGCTTTGCGATAGTTTCTCTCGATTTTCGAGAGAAACGAAGAAGCCATGAGCCGGATAGATGATTTTGAAGCTTTCATGGCAGTCGTCGAGCATGGAAGTTTGACCGCCGCCGCACGTCGGCTGAACCGCTCACTGCAATCGATCAGCCGGTCTTTGGCGACGCTGGAAGAATCCGTCGGGGTCGAGCTTGTGCAGAGAACGACGCGCCGCTCGACACCAAGCGAAGCCGGAGCGGCGTTTTTCCACCGCATCAAACCCGCCATCGACGAAATAAACGACGCAAGACTTCAAGCTGCCAACCAGAGATCGGAGCCATCAGGTATCCTGCGCGTGAGCGCGCCAGTTCTGTTCGGCCCGGATTTCGTTGTACCTGTCATCGCCGACTACATGCAGATGTATCCTCGGGTCGAGGTTGACCTCCAGCTCTCCGATGGATTTGTTGATCTTGGTGCCGAGGGCCTCGATCTGGCAATACGGATCGGCAATCTGCCGGATTCCAGCTTGCGAGCCAGACGCTTGGGCGCGTTGCGGCGCGTCGTGTTCGGCTCGCCTTCCTACTTTGAACGCCGTGGCCGACCAACCCATCCTTTTGAACTGAGCAAGCACAGCTGCATTGTTCGAACCTCCGACCAGCGTCCAGGTGAATGGATGTTTCAGATTGAGGGGAAACCTCGGGCGGTGAAAGTGGCTGGCAGTTTTCGATCCAATTTGATGGCACCGATCTACGCAGCCGCAGCTCACGGATTGGGTTTGGGCTACTCGCCCCTCTGGCAGATAAGGCATTCGGTGGACGATGGCCGCCTAGAGGTGGTTTTAAGCGAATTCGAGCCGGTGCCGGTGCCGATGCACGCCGTGTGGCCGGAAGGCAGATCATCGTCAGCCAAAGTTCGCGCGTTTCTGGATATGTTGCCGTCCCGTCCGGAATTCAAAAACCTGTAACCACCGGATCAGACGAGACGAAAGAGCGCGTTCGACCGCCTCATGGTCATCGGCTTCTAACGCGGCAGCGGCCGACCGAAAAACGGGACGTCAAGATCCAGCTTTCGCGCTACACCTGAGCAAAGCAAATATCGGACATGAAAACGGCCCCGCAAGGTTTTCGTTGGCATTTGAGAATTTCTGCTGTGATCAGACCTTGGCGACGATGCGCATGAAGGCGGGCATATCGTCGCCGAATCCGACGGTCGCGTCATTGTCTTCCTGGCGATGGCGGGCAGGGCGATTGCCGTCGCGCTGCGGCCTGGTGTCGCCACGTTCCGGCGCACGCTGTTCGTTGCGGTTGCGATCGGGCGAAGCCTTGCGTTCGGGCGAAGCTTGTCGCTCGCTATTTTCCGAGCGGATCGCTTCCTTGCGCGCGCGCCGCTCCCCGGCATCGGCGACCGCGGTCTCGGCAGCCACTGGCTGTTCCTCGCGCGCCGCATCCGGTGCTGCAGCTTCGCTTTGCCTGGCGTGGCGTTCGCGTGGCTTGCGTTCGCCCCTGTCCTTGCGGTCATCGTCCTTGCGGCCGGGGGGGGGGGGGGGGGGGGGGGCGCCCGCCGCGCGCCGGGGGCGCCGCCCCCCCCCCCCCCCCCCCCCCCCCCCCCCCCCCCCCACCCCCCCCCCGCCGAAGGGGGGGAAAA
>NZ_JBVVQY010000004.1:0-21983 GCF_055811615.1 Mesorhizobium sp. WSM4807 | reverse complement strand
CCCCCCGGGGGTGGCCCCGGCGCGCCTATGGGGGGGCGGCGGGTGGGTTTGGGGGGGGGGGGGGGGGGGGGGGGTGGGGGCCCCCCCTGCCTTGGGGGCCTCGGCCGGGGGGGCGGGGGGGGGGGGGGGCGCCGCGGCCACGGCGGGGAGCATCGTCCTCTCCGCCCTCGCTGGCGACGACCGTCGACAGATCGCCGTCATGCCACTCGATCTTGTTGCCGATCAGCCGTTCGATCGCGTCGATGTATTTGGTGTCGGACTTGGTGGCGATGGTGAAGGATTTGCCCGAGCGTCCGGCGCGGCCGGTGCGGCCGATGCGGTGGACATAGTCCTCGGCATGGATCGGCACGTCGTAGTTGAAGACGTGGCTGACATCGGGGATGTCGAGGCCGCGCGCCGCAACGTCCGACGCAACGAGGTAGCGCAATTTGCCGTCACGGAAATTGGCCAGCATCTGCATGCGCGCGCGCTGGTCCATGTCGCCATGCAGCGCGCCGGCGTCGAAATCATATTTCAGCAGCGAGCGGAAAAGCTCCGAGACCTCGATCTTGCGGTTGCAGAAGATGATGGCGTTCTTCAGCTCCGCATCCTCGGCCCTAATCAGATTGCGCAGCGTTTCGCGCTTGTCCCAGGGTTTCGAGCCGGATTTCACCAGCCGCTGGACGATGTTGGTGGCGGCGGACGCGGCCTTCGAAACCTCGACGCGCACCGGCGCGTGCAGGAATTTCTCAGTGAGTTTGGTGATCTCAGGCGGCATCGTCGCCGAGAAGAACAGCGTCTGCCTGGTGAACGGGATCATCTCGCAGATACGCTCGATGTCGGGGATGAAGCCCATGTCTAGCATGCGATCGGCCTCATCGATGACGAGGATTTCGACGCCGTTGAGCAGAAGCTTTCCGCGCTCGCGGTGGTCGAGCAGGCGGCCGGGCGTCGCGATCAGCACGTCGGCGCCGCGCTCCAGCTTCTTGTCCTGCTCGTCGAACGACACGCCGCCGATCAGCAGCGCGATGTTGAGCTTGTGGTTCTTGCCGTATCTGATGAAATTCTCTTCGACCTGCGCGGCAAGCTCGCGCGTCGGCTCGAGGATCAGCGTGCGCGGCATGCGAGCGCGGGCCCGGCCTTTTTCGAGGCGGGTTAGCATCGGCAGCACGAACGAGGCCGTCTTGCCGGTGCCGGTCTGGGCGATGCCCAAAATATCCTTGCCGAGCAAGGCGTGCGGAATGGCGCCGGCCTGGATCGGCGTCGGTTCGGTGTAACCGGCATCGGTGACTGCGGAAATGACCTTCGGCGACAGGCCGAGGTCTGTGAAGGTCAACGCTTCTTGAGCGATCTGGGCGTCTGAGGACAAGTTTGGCTGTCTTTGGCTGGTTCGGGGGCGCAACATAAGCAGTCGCGGCAAGCGCCGCGCGCCTGCAAGATTGGTATTGCAGGTAGGCGCAAGCCCACGATTTGTCAACAGAAACGGGCGGGGATTGGCATGATTGTGAAGTCGTAACCTTAATCGCGATGCTTAATCGAACTGGCTATCGCCGTACCGGCTCAGTAACGGAACTGTTCGGCGAGAATGCGCTCATTCCACGAGTGGCTCGGATCGAACAGCAGCGTCGCCGTCACCGTTGGCGATTCTTGCACCGTAACCGAGGTTACGGCCTTCACCTCGGTGTGGTCGGCGGCGGCGTTCACCGGCCGCTTTTCCGGCTCCATAATGTCGAAACGAACGGTCGCCTTGTTGTAGAGCAGCGCGCCGCGCCAGCGGCGCGGGCGGAACGGACTGACCGGGGTCAGCGCCAGCAGCGGCGCGTCAAGCGGCAGGATCGGCCCGTGCGCGGAGAGGTTGTAGGCGGTCGAGCCGGCCGGTGTCGCGACCATCACACCGTCGCAGTTCAATTCCTCCAGCCGCACTTGCCCGTCCACGGTGATGCGGATCTTGGCCGTTTGGTAGGACTGGCGCCACAGCGCAACCTCGTTGATCGCCAACGCCGAGATCGTTTCGCCCTCTGCCGTCACCGCCTGCATCTCCAGCGGACGGATCGTTTCGGCAACGGCCGCCGCGATGCGCCCGGTCAAACCGCTGGCGCGGTATTCGTTCATCAGGAAGCCGATGGTGCCACGGTTCATGCCGTAGACCTTTTTTCCCGTGCTCATCGTGTCGCGCAAGGTCTGCAGCAGGAAGCCGTCGCCGCCGAGGGCGACGACGATCTCTGCATCCTCGATGGACGCCTGGCCATAGCGCGCCGACAGGCTCTCCAGCGCCGCCTTGGCGTCGGCTGTGTCGGACGAGACGAAGGCGAAACGGCTGGCGGCTTTGTTCATGGCTCCCCAATGTCGACGGTTGGTGGCGACCGGCTGGTGGCGCCCGGTTGCTTGGGCCGCGCCAGCGCCGGGTTAGCATGGGCGGGCAAATCTGCAAAGGGAGGCATGTGGCGCTGCTCGACACAGCGCCGGGAAGAGCTGCCGGTCAGGTGCTCGCGCATCGTGTCAAGTGACAAGCGAATGTGATGGTTAAGACGGAGATTAAACTCTCGTAAAGCCGGATCGACCATGTTAGCCGGCAGTGGGTGGGCGGCGTGGGGGCCAGCCAGTCGGACCAATCTATTGCCGGTAACACGCCTGATTATCATCGTCCTGATGCTGGGAAGTTTTGCTCTTGCCTTTGCCCAACTGGTGCGCCAGTCGGAAGAGACGAGTTTGAGACCCCAGCCCACGGCTTCACGCTGCGGCGACGCCGCCGGCACACCGTGTCCGCAAAGGGCTCTGTGAATTCGCCAGGCACTTGCCGCGACGCGAGAAGCCGGTGCTTATCGCGCCTGCAACAGATGACAGCCGGCCTGCCGCTTTTGTGCGAGATACTCGTCGATAAGCTGGCGGTAGCGCACCTTGCCGAAGCTCGGGAAGTGGCCGCCATGCACGACCGCAACATCGAGCTCGCGCATCCGCTGCAGCGTTTCGACATAGTCGTCGACGACCGAATGATAGACGTCGTCGATCAGCGGGCCGTCATAGACGACGTCGCCGGAAAGCAGGATGCCGGTCTTCCTCTCATAGAGCGCGATGCCGCCTGGTGAATGGCCCGGCGTGTGGATCACCTCGAAGGCGCGGTCGCCGAGATCGATCGCATCGCCTTGTTCGAGCAGGCGATCGGCCGGCGCCGGCAGGATCCGGTAGCGCGCGGTATCCCAGCCTTGCGGCATTCCGTCGAACATTGCGTCGGTGGCATAGCGGTCGGCGACCGTCCACTCATTGCGCGGATCGGCGAGGATTTCCGCTTCGGCCACATGCACGTAGCGGTCCGGAAATTCGTGATGGCAGCCGATATGATCGAAATGGGTGTGGCTCGCGACGCAAACGAGCTTTCGCTCCGTCACTAGCTGCACATGGCGCCGCAGGCTGAAATGGCCGAGGCCGGTGTCGAACAGGAGATCGCGGTCGCGCCCGCGCACATGCCAGATGTTGCAGCGGAAGAACGGCTTGATCCACGGCTCGTGGATCAGCGTCACGCCATCACCCATGCGGATGGTTTCATACCAGTTCGCTGCATCAATGACCGGAAGCGCGCCCATGGCTCAACTCGTCAAAAAGATGATGTCGCCAGCCTCGCACGAAACAGCAACGATGTCGCCCGGCTGGACGGCCGCAGCGGCGGGAGCCCTGGCGATGAAGTGCAGCGCCGGGTCTTTCTCGGAGATAGCAAGCACGCGCTTGAAGCTGCCTTGAAACACAACGTCGCTCACCTTGGCCGTGCCGAACCCTACAGCGCCGCCGGCCGCGCCGAGGACAAGATGCTCCGGACGGACGGCGAGGGCGACAGTCGTCCCGGCCGGCAATGTGCCGGTCAGCGAAAGCGGTCCGACCTGCGTCGCGACAGTGATTGTTCCGTCCTTCGCCGCCGTTACCGTTCCCGATATCAGCGTGCTTTCACCCATGAAGGTCGCGGAAAAGCGTGTCGCCGGCCGCGCATAGACGCGCTCTGGCGGCCCTTCGTCCTCGATGCGCCCGTCATTCATCACCACGCAATGGTCGGCCAGCGCCATTGCCTCTTCCTGATCGTGGGTGACGTGGATGAAGGCTGTGCCGACCCGTTTCTGGATCGCTTTCAGTTCGTCCTGCATCTGCCGGCGCAATTTTAGGTCGAGCGCGCCGAGCGGTTCGTCGAGCAGCAGCACGGCCGGCTCGACGACAAGGGCACGGGCTAGCGCTACACGCTGCCGCTGGCCGCCGGAAAGCTGGTGCGGCTTCTTGTCGAAGGCAGTCGCCAGACCGACCAGCGCCAGTGCCTCGCGCGCCCGCGCGGCCCGTGTCGCGGCATCGACACCTTGCATGCGTAGGCCGAAGCCGACATTGCTGCCGACGCTCATATGCGGAAACAGCGCATAGTCCTGGAACACCGTCGTCGTCGGCCGCCTCGCCGGCGGCACGGCGGTGCAGTCCTCGCCGCGGATCAGCACTTTGCCTTCGCTCGGCGTGACGAAGCCGCCGAGAATGGACAGCAGCGTCGTCTTGCCGGAGCCCGACGGGCCGAGCAGGATCGTGTAGCTGCCCGGTTCGATCGTCAGCGAGACGTTCTTCAGCACGGTATGCTGGCCGAAGCGGTGCGAGACAGAGCTTATATCGACCAGTGGCGCGGTCATGCCGGCTTCCTCCGCAACAGCATCAGTTCAAAAAACACCACCAGCACGATGGAGACGGCGAAGACCAGCGAGCCGACGGCGTTGGTCTTGGGATTGAGGCCCGAGCGCAGCAGGTTCCAGATCTCGACCGGCAGCGTCGTGTCGAAGCGCGTCAGCAGGAACGAGATCACGAATTCGTCCCAGGAGAAGGTCATCGACAGGAAGAATCCGGCGAAGATCGCCGGTGCCATGACAGGCACGGTGATCAGCAGCAGCACCTTCCATTCGGGCGCGCCGAGGTCGCGCGCGGCGCGCTCGATATTGATCTGGTGGTCGCCCATCTGGCTGTAGATGATGGCAAAGCACAACGGCAGGTTGATAACGACATGGCCGATGCCGGCGGCAAGCAGCGATTTTGGCACGCCGGCCCAGTTGAACAGCACAAGCAATCCCATGCCGATGATGAGATAGCTCACTGTCAACGGCAACGTGATCAGCCCGCGCATCAGGCCTGAGCCCGGCAGGGCGAAACGCGCAAAACCCCAGGCAGAGAGGAAACCCAGCGCGACGGCTGCAGCTGAGGAGAGAGCCGCGACCAAAAGCGAATTGACCAGTGCCGAGGTCAGCCGCGTGTCGGCGAGCACGGCGTCGTACCAGCGCAGCGACGGCCCGGTGAAGGGCGGGATCGGAAACGACGTCGCCTGCAGCGAAAACAGCACCAGCACGACCACCGGCAGGAAGATGAAGCCATAGATTGCTACGGCATAGATCCACGACACCATACGGACAAGAGCGCGCATGGTCAGGCCCGCTCGATCTTGAGCCAGCGGGCGCAGGCGAGATAGGCGACAGTGACAACCGCCATCAGGATGATCGACAGCGCCGAGGCGAGCGGAAAATCGCCGCGCCGGCCGATCTGCATCATCACCAGCTGCGGCATCAAAAGCTCGTTGTTGCCGCCGAGGATCTGCGGCGTGATGTAGTCGCCGATGCACAGCACGAAGGTGAGGAAGGCGCCGACCATGATGCCGGGCAAGGTCAGCGGCAGGACGACATGCAGGAACGTGCGCACCGGCCCGGCGCCGAGATCGGCGGCGGCTTTGCGGTAGCTCGGGCTGAGCTGCTTCAGATTGGCGAAGATCGTCAGCGTCAACAGCATGACGAAGAAATGGACGAAGCCGATGATCGTGGCCAGCCGTGTGTTGGCGAGTTGCAGCGGCTCGCTAAACAGGCCGGAGCCGGTCAGCGCACGGTTGATCACGCCGTTCTGCGCCAGCACCAGAAGCCAGGAATAGGAGCGCACGACATAGGAGGTCCAGAACGGCAGCACCGCCAGCATCAGCGCCAGCCGCTGCCAGCGCTCCGGCACCTGTTCGGCCAGGATCCAGGCGAAGGGGTAGGCGAGCAGCACCGAAACCACTGTGACGATGGCGGTGACCTGCAGCGAGTTCACCATCGCCTGCCAATAGGCCGGATTGTTGAAGAACTGGCTGTAGTTGGACAGGGTGAAGCCGCCGCCGTCATGCGCCGTCAGGCTGGAAAACCCCATGGCCAGAAAAGGCAGCACGAAGAACAGCAGCGTCCAGCCGAGCGCCGGCGTGACCAGCGCCCAGGGCAGGGCACGCCCTGTGTTTCCAGTAGCGCTCACGACCGGCGACCGGTCACTGCGCCTGCAGCATTTCGGTCCAGACGTCCTGCATTTTCTTGTCGAGATCGGCGTTCGGCGCCGGGTAGGGCTGGGCACGGGCGAGGAAATCCGGCTGCTCGGCGAAGCGCAGGATCTTCTTCTGCTCATCGGTCAGAGCCGCCTTGGTATTCGCCGGCATTCCCCAATAGCAGGCCGAGGTGGCGAGCCGCGCCTGGCCTTCAGGGCTCATGATGTACTGGATGAACTTCAGCGCCATGTCCTTGTTTTTGGAATCCTTGAACATGGCCAGCGACTGCGACCACAGCACAGCACCTTCTTTCGGGATGGAGAAGTCGAGGGCAGGGTTCTCCTTGGCCAGCCCGGCCGTCACCCACTCGCCGCCGCCGACCAGAATGTCGACCTCGCCGGTCGCCAGCGCCGTCTGGCTCGCGGTCACCTCGCCGACCAGCTTGGCATTGGCCTTCATCTTGAGCAGCTCTTCCTTGATGGCGGGAAGGTCGGCCTCGGTCAGTTCGGCGGTCTTCTTGCCGATCGCCAGTGCTGCCATGCCGATGACCGGCAGATAGTAGTCATAGATGGCGATCTTGCCCTTGTACTTGTCGCCGGTCAGCGCGGCAAGCGACTGCATGTCGGCCGGATCGACCTTGGTTTTATTGTAGCCGATGGTGTTGTAGCCAAATTTTTCGGTGATGCCGTAGCGCTTGCCGTTGACTACGGTCGAGCTGTCCATCTTCACCTGGGGAAAGAGGTCGGCGAGCGGCAGTTTGTCTTCCGGCAGCGGCTCGAACAGGCCCTTTTCGACACCGCGCGGTATGTCGATGCTGTCGATCACCATCACGTCCCAGTCGCCGGGCTGCGACTGCTCGACAATGGCCATGCCGGCACCGGTGCCTTCGAACTCCTTGACATTGACCTTGACGCCATTGGCCTCCTCGAAAGGCTGCAGCAGCGCCGGGTCGGCGTGATCGCACCAGATCAGAGCGTTGAGATCCGCAGCCTGAGCGAAGCTGCCCGTCGCTAGCAGCAGTGCTGCCGCAGCACAAGCGGCGTGGAGATGGCTCTTCAGAACGGAAAGCGGATTTTTAGTATTTGGATTCGGAGTCTTCAGATTAATGCGCATCGAGTGTTCTCCCTTGCCTTTTTGGCTTGTGACAAAAATTGAACCAATTCTAAAATTGAGTCAATTCTGTTTTTATGGCAAATAGCCGATATGAGCGGATTGCGGGCAAGGCAAAAGGCGGATCGGCATCGCCGCATCATCGAGGCGGCGGCGGAGCTTTTCCGCGACGCCGGCTATGAAGGCGCCAAGATCGAGACCATCGCCGCTCAGGCCGAGGTCTCGGTCGGCACGATCTACAACTATTACCAGAACAAGGGCGATATCCTCGGCGCCATCGTCTCGATGGAGGTCAACGAGGTGCTCAATGCCGGGCGCGGCGTCGTCGCCAACCCGCCGGCCAATGTCGGCGATGCGCTCGATACGCTGCTCGGCATCTATATCGAGCATTCGCTGCATTATCTCAGCAAGGAGATGTGGCGGCAGGCGATGGCGATCTCAACGCAACTGCCCGACAGCCCGTTCGGCCAGGCCTATACCGCGCTCGACCGGGCGCTGACCGAACAGATCCGCGCGCTGATCGCCCGGCTGCAGGGGCTCGGCCTGGCGCGCCGGGATATCGATGGACACGCCTTGGGCGAACTGGTGTTCAACAACATGAACATGATGTTCATCGAGTTCGTGAAGCGCGACGGGGCCAGAATTGCCGAATTGCGCGCCGCGATACGCCGGCAGAACCGGATTCTGGTGGCGGCGATCGCGGTATGAGGAGCGGGATCTCCCCATGGGATTTCTGGTGGCCGGACGCCTCGCGTAGGTTCAATTCAGTTGGTGATGCTCCCGCTGCTGACTTCCCATATTGGCGCGATTTGCGGTCTACCGAGCATGCCTGGGTGGCCGTGCGCGCGGGAACGGCACGACGGTCAATGGCGCCTTGCGGAATTCCGCGATGGCTATTTCTTCAATCAGCGAGTCGAGTGCCTCGCCGACGCGTTGGCTCGTTTCGTCCATGCCGCAGAGCCGGTTTTGGGCACACTCCAAGAGCTCGCGCGCTGCAGCGAAGTCGCTTCGCATAACACCACCCGTTGTTTAGCCCACCACACAGACATTGTCGGCCCGCTAAATTGAGCGATTGCTAATATACACAGGCGCATTTTAATCGAATGGCATTAGAATGGCCGGGAGCAGGAGATGCCGGCCGGTCCGCATCCCTGGTGCTTCCATTGGTTCTGATTCCCTGGGCACGACCCGGAGGACCTGGGGAGGGCATGGGCGCTTTGCGTTGCAGAACGCGGGAGATTAGTCCCGATACGATCTTGGGCGGCCGAGAAATTCTCTCGCGGCAGCGATTTGGCGTCGATGCTCGCGAAGGAAGGTCAGGCTGAAACAAATCGAAAAGGCCAGTCCTGAAAGGGTTATCGTTGCTTGCGAGCTTGGATCAGGATCGGGAATCATCAGGAAGCGGAAACCGAACGCCAACGCGAGGGCAGCAAGGCTGCCATACATGCCGCCAATAAAGGGTGCGATCGTGCGTTTCTGCTCCAACGGCGACTCCTATGGTTTCCACTAGGGAATACTGTGGGTTCCGCCGGTGAATATATGCATTGAAGCTGATGTGCTACCAATCCTGACGGCCCCGGCCTGTGGAAATCGGGGATGAGCAGATATCGAGCGCCCTCGAGGCTCTCGCAAGAAGTCGAAGTTTTCTGGTGCCCCCAGACGGCGCTAAGGGCCAAATCCAACTGGAGCGTCCACCGAACTTACCAAGAAAACTCAAGTGGATATAATGGCCTCTTCCCAGAAACCGTTAAGCTCAGTGTACCTTTTTGTGGCTGAGCGGTGTACCTTCTATAAACCTTGTTTGGCCAAGAGTGGCCGTTGCACATCCCATTCGCGGTCAACTTCCTCCCATTCACGCTCGATCCTCAAGCCACCGCACTTTTTTCAGGTGCCGGCGATTATGATCGGTCCGGGAAACGGGCTCGCAAGCCTCTTCCAGAGCGATGAGCTCCGCCGCGACCGGCCAAGACGCGGCGGTGGAGGCTGCTATTAGCTGTGGCCTGCCACGTCGGCAGGGAACATCAGGTGCTGGTACTTGGTCCCTGGAAACATCACGTAGGGATGCTTTGGATCGGCGTCCAAGCTGTTCGGATAACTGGCCGCCATCTCGTGCGCCGCCTTCCCGACTATCATGACGTGCGGACCCGTTTGAACCCAATGCGACTTGTCAGTCGCATAGGGATCATGGTTGCTGGTGCCCAAGTCGCCGGCGAGCATGTAGACGAAGCCGGTCTTGTCAGGCGGCTCGGCCTTGGTGGAAATCGCCTTGAACCATTCAAGCCCGGCGGCATCGGCACACCACGGCTCGCCGGTCGTATCGACAGCACAAGTCCATCCGTTCGTTCCGGTCTTGATGGGCGTCACCTTGAAGCCATCACCTATCCGAATGATTGTGGCATCCTTCCCGATATCCGCCGGGGCAGCGGACATCGCTTTTGCAGTGAACTCGGGATCTCCCTGGGGAACCTCCGCTGTGAGTTCAGCGGCGACACTGGAGGCCGAGAGCGCTAATGTTACCGACGCGAGATAAAAGAGCAGTTTCATGGCTACACTCCTGTTGTGTGCGGCCGGCCAGCATAAACTAACGCCGAAGCCTTGCTTAGCCAATAGGTTCAGATAGTCGGTAGTAGCAGCGCCGCCCCTGAGTGGCCCATGATGGACCGCTTCAGCTTCTCAGGAGCCCAAGCAATAACCAGAAAATCCTCCATGAGGTGGCGCAATGAGTAGGTGGTGACCTTCCTGTCCGCTACGGCGGCTCTAACGTGCTTGCCAAGCGCAGCCGAGGCTTTGTCACCGCCGCCTTCATTGACCGTAACGGGCGAATAGCATCTTGCAGTCACCTGCCGCTTTCACGGCCTCCTGCCGCTTCCAGGGGGTCATACTACTTGCGCACCTCGGCATCAGGTCTTGCCGAGGCGAACCTTCCGACGATAGACCTTCCGATTGCCGCGCGGCTGGACATGCTCCGGTGCCATTTCATCCTTCATGTACCCCTCGGTGTACCTTTTGGCGTACCTCGGGGGGACGTTGAAACCCTTGAATTCCTTGATTTCTGGGGATTGCCGGGTGGAAACTGGTGCCCCCGGACGGAATCGAACCGCCGACCTTCGGTTTACAAAACCGCTGCTCTACCAGCTGAGCTACAAGGGCACGGCGCTCCGGTTAGCATATTTGTTGCGCCAGTAAAGACAAAACTCTGTTTTGCCCGTGAGCGCGCCGGAGCAGCCGGCGTGGGTATCCTGATAACGGCCAATTCGCTTCCTATATTGGCCGAAGATGCAATCGCATAGGCGAGGGTGTCGCATGATCGGACTTGTCGTCATTGCCCTGGTTGTCGTCGTGGCCAGAGCGGACCGTAAACCCTCTTCACCGCGAGGATTTCCGTCATGGCTAGAGAAGGGTCTCTGAGAAGATCGACATCGGTGTTGACTAGGGCTCGGCGGCTCGGACGAAAGATCCTGCGCTGGCTGGAGGGAGACAGCCGATCCCAACAGCTCAGAGACGAAGTTCTGTTTTGGAGACACTGGTTCTCCACTCAGGGATCATTCTGGCCAGAGGACTACAAGGAACGTCTTGACCCCAATTTCCCAATTCAGGATCACGTTGGGCGATATGTCGACAGGTTGATGACCAACCCAGTTTACATACTCGATGTGGGCGCTGGCCCCTTGACGAAGCTCGGCAAAGTGCATGCCTCGAAAGAGATCATGATTACTGCAACTGACCTGCTGGCAACAGAATATGATCAAGTTCTGAGAGATTTTGGGATCCGACCTCTTGTGCGAACAGTCTTTGGTGACGCCGAAAATCTTATCACCCAATTTGGCGATTACAGTTTCGACATCGTGCATGGACAAAATTGTATAGACCACACGGCTAGTCCACTCAAGGCAATACAACAGATGCTCTCGGTCACAAAACATGATGGTTTCGTCGTGCTTTATCATGCTGAAAACGAAGGAAAGACGGAATCGTACAAGCAGCTGCACAAGTGGGACTTCACATGTGAGAAAGGACATTTCGTTATCAGAGGGCCTGGACCGGGTGGGGATTCGGTGGATGCCACTGAGGCGCTGGCCGCGGTAGGGTCTGTTGAATGTAGCTTGGATGACGGCGCGGTGCTTGTTGCTATCCGAAAGCATCCGCAAAGACGTCAGTGATATCTGGCCAACCTGCTCGCAGGCGGGCCATCCTATTCGGGGGGCGTGGGATTCAGATAGCGGTCACCTGAAGTACCACGGGTAACACTTCGGTTCCGCTTCGCTCAACTTCCATCCCGCAATGGCGGCGGAGACATCTAGCATGTACGTCTGGTTACCCCGTGTCGTTACCCTTACTGTGGAAGAACAAGACAAATGGCCGGATTATTTCTAGTATTTGATTTTGCTGGTGCCCCCGAACGGAATCGAACCGCCGACCTTCGGTTTACAAAACCGCTGCTCTACCAGTTGAGCTACAAGGGCACGGCGCTCCGGTTAGCATATGTTGCGCCAGTATTGACAAAACTCTGTTTTGTCGGCGAACGCGCCGGAGCTGCCGGCGCGGGCATCCTGAAAACGGCCAATTCGCCTCCTATATTGATCGAAGGTGCAATCGCATAGGCGAGGGTGTCGCATGATCAGACTTGTCGTCATTGCCCTGATCGTCGTCGTGGCCTGGATTCTGCTGGTGAAGCTCATCAAGGATTTGAAGGGCGCAAACGTCGACTGGACCGGCGTCACCACCATTATCGGCTTCATCGCGCTTGCCTTCTGGCTGCGCCATATCACCGGCATGGGCTGAGGCCTCCCGCCGGTGCGACTGTCGATCGGCGCTCTCGCCGGTCGTAATTTGCGCGCCTGACTGCAAACCTGTTCAGTTCGGCCGCTTTTGCGCTTTTGAAAAAATCCAAAAAAACCGTCGAACCTTTTTCCTTGCTGCAACGACTGATGGTCAAGAGGCGGGATGGATCGCCTCTCAGACAACGCAGCAAGGAGATCGTCATGTTCAAGCGCACCATCGTTTCCGGCCTCATCGCCACCACTGTCGCCGCCGCCATGCTGGCCGGCACCGTTCAGCCTTCGGCCGCCCATCACAAGCACCATCACAACAAGCACCTTGGCATCGGCATCGCCGCCGGCGTCGGCGGCTTCCTGCTCGGCAGCGCGCTCGCCCAGCCGCGCACCGTCTATATCGAGGAAAATGGCGGCTCATGGCACGTCCGGCGCTGCCTCAACCGCTATCAGAGTTACGATCCGTACTCGGACACCTATGTCGGCTACGACGGCTATCGTCACCGCTGCCGGCTTTGAGGGGAGGTGGACCGTTTCAGGCAAGGGAAAAAGGGGCACCCACTGCCCCTTTTTCAGCTGTCTGGGTTGCAAAATTGAACCGGCACCGCAACCGGTTCCAGCGAGGGATGTACAGGGATTTTTCGACAGCTTAGTCTGGCGGTGAAGGCACCAGAGGGAGAGGGACGCTTGGACGAGCACAAACCCAAGGAAGAGCAGATTGAGACGGATTTCCGCAACGGCACGATCACCACCGTCGGCATTCTACTGGCTTTCTCGCTGGGCTTCATCACGCATTGGGCCGCCAACCCGCTCCCCTGGGAAATCTATCACCTGGCAGCCGTCGTGCCGATTTTGATAGGCATTGCCTTGCAGATACGAGCGCTGCGGTTGCTGCTCGACACAACGTCTCTACAGCGACGCGTCTATGAACGCGCCACCCGCATCTTCATCGCCGGCCTCATCTTCACCGCCTGCGGAGTTGGGCTGGCGATGCTGCTTGATTTCTACGACCTATCGACCAAGAGCGCGGTGCCCGGGGCCTAGCTCATCCTGACAGATGTCGCACCATTCGGCGCCGGTCAGCGCTGCCATGCGCTCGACGCCTATTTTCACCGCTGCATTGGTTGCGCCGGCCGCTGGCACGACCTGATCGTAGGCGCGCAGCGATACGTCGCAATAGACCGGCAACGGCGAGGCGAGGCCGAAGGGGCAGACGCCGCCAATCGGATGGCCAGTGATTTCGGCCACCTGCTCGGCATCGAGCATGCGCGGCTTGCCGCCGAATGCATCGCGCGATTTGCGATTGTCGATGCGCGCGTCGCCGCGGGCGACGACCAGCATGACCCGGTCACCGACGCGCAGGCAGATGGTCTTGGCGATCTGCCCCGGCTCGACGCCGTGCGCCTCGGCCGCGAGCGCGACGGTCGCCGAGCTTGTCGGCGTTTCGATCACCTCGATGTCGGGGGCATATTCGGCGAAGAAGGCTTTGACGGATTGGAGGCTCATGCGTCTTTCGGGCGTCGGCTGGCGGAAGGTGGACGCAAACTTGGCCGTAGCCGGGCGGCTGTCAAGGTGAGCGCGCAGCGCCAATCTCGAAAAGTGAACCCGGTTCGGCGGCGCGGCTTGGTGAAGAAGGGGGCGGCAGACCACCAATCATCCTGGTTATTTCCGTTGCGGCTTCGCGCACCAGGGGGCCGATCTCGACCAGCCGCTCCGGCGTCACCCGCACTGTCGGTCCCGAAACCGAAACCCCGCCGATCGGCTCGCCGAACTCGTTGAAGATCGCGGCGGCCACGCAGCGCATGCCGGGATGCCGCTCCTCGTCGTCGACCGACCAGCCGCGCAGCTTGATCGTCACCAGGTCGCGGGCCAGCGCCGAGATGTCGGACAGCGTCTTTTCGGTGAAGCGCTCCAGCCCGGCCCGGCGCAGGATGGCGCCGACGCGCTCCGGCTCGAGATGCGCCAGCACCGCCTTGCCGATGCCCGACGCATGGAAGGAACTGCGCGTGCCCGGCCGGAAGAAGGCGCGGATCGCCTGATGCGTCTCGACCTGGCTGACGAAGACGACGCAATCGTCTTCGGCGACGCCGAGATTGGCGGTCTCGCCGGTCTTCTCCATCAGTTCCTGCATAACGGTGCGGGCGCGGTCGACCAGTTTGCGGCGGCGCAGGAACGCCGCGCCCATGCGATAAGTCTCGACGCCGATCGACCAGAGCTGGTCGGTGCCGTCGAACTCGACCATGCCGTGGTTTTCCAGCGTCGTCAGCATGCGGTAGGCGGTGGAGGCGGGGAGGCCGCTCTGCGCGGCGATCTCGCTCAGCGACAGACCGCTGCCGTCGGCGACGATGGCGAGGATGCGCAGCGCCCGGTCGAGCGACTGCACCGAAGCGGCGTCGGACGGACCGTGGAAGGCACGCGGCCGCCCGCGCTGGCGTTTTTCGGTGGTTTCCATGGCGGCATTCTTGCCGATTTCGCCAGATGCGCAATGAAAAAGTTTTTCACTGGCTTGCCACGCCAATTTCCTGGAAAACAGAAAACATAATGAAATCATGATGTAGACGCCGTTTCTCAGAAATGAAAAAATATTCTGAAAAAATTGAAAAATAGTCGGCGCACTGGCATTCTCGGTCATCAACACATTCCGTGGAGGCTGACATGGCCAGAATGCGCGCAGTCGATGCAGCGGTTCTCGTTCTCGAAAAGGAAGGTATTTCCTGCGCCTTCGGCGTGCCGGGTGCGGCGATCAACCCGTTCTATTCGGCGCTGAAGGCGAGGGGCACCATCCGCCACATCCTCGCGCGCCATGTCGAGGCGGCCTCGCACATGGCCGAGGGCTATACCCGCGCCAAGTCAGGCAATATCGGCCTGTGCATCGGCACTTCGGGCCCGGCCGGCACCGACATGATCACTGGGCTCTATTCGGCCGCGGCCGATTCCATCCCGATCCTCTGCATCACAGGCCAGGCGCCGCGGGCGCGTCTCAACAAGGAGGATTTCCAGGCCGTCGACATTGCCGCCATCGCCGCGCCCGTCGCCAAATGGGCGGTCACCGTCATGGAACCCTACCTGGTGCCGATGGCGCTGCAGAAGGCGTTCCACCTGATGCGCTCATCGCGGCCGGGGCCGGTTCTCGTCGACCTGCCGGTCGATGTGCAACTGGCCGAGATCGAGTTCGACATCGATGCCTATGAGCCGCTGGTGCCGTTCAAGCCGGCAATGTCACGCAGCCAGGCCGAGAAAGCCTTGGCGATGCTCGACGCGGCCGAAAGGCCTGTCATCGTTGCCGGCGGCGGCATCATCAACGCCGATGCCTCGGATCTGCTGATCGAGTTCGCCGAAGTCAGCGGCGTGCCCGTGATCCCGACGCTGATGGGCTGGGGCGCGATTCCCGACGACCATCCGCTGATGGCCGGCATGTGCGGGCTGCAGACGTCGCATCGCTACGGCAACGCAACGATGCTCGAGGCCGACTTCGTCTTCGGCATCGGCAACCGCTGGGCCAACCGCCATACCGGCTCGGTCGACGTCTACACGAGGGGCAAAAAATTCATCCATGTCGACATCGAGCCGACCCAGATCGGCCGTGTCTTCGCGCCGGATCTCGGTGTCGTCTCGGATGCCGGTGCGGCACTGAAAATGCTGCTCGACGTCGCCACCGAATGGAGGACGGCGCGGAAACTGCGCGACTGGTCGGGCTGGGCCAGAGAATGCCAGAGCCGCAAGAAGACGATGAAGCGCAAGACGCATTTCGACCAGGTGCCGCTGAAGCCGCAGCGCGTCTACGAGGAGATGAACAAGGCATTCGGCCGCGACACCACCTATGTCACCACGATCGGGCTTTCGCAGATCGCCGGCGCGCAGTTCCTGCATGTCTACAAGCCCCGCAACTGGATCAATTGCGGCCAGGCCGGCCCGCTCGGCTGGACGCTGCCGGCAGCGCTTGGCGTTCGCGCCGCCGACCCGCAGCGCAACATCGTGGCGCTGTCCGGCGACTATGATTTCCAGTTCATGATCGAGGAACTGGCAGCCGGCGCGCAGCACAAATTGCCCTATATCCATGTCGTGGTGAACAATGCCTACCTCGGCCTGATCCGCCAGGCGCAACGCGGCTTTTCGATGGATTTCGAGGTCAGCCTCGCCTTCGAGAACGTCAACCGCAAAGACGATCCCGAGGCTGGCTATGGCGTCGACCACGTTGCTGTTGCCGAGGCCATGGGCTGCAAGGCGATCCGGGTGCGCAGGCCGGAGGAATTCGCCGGCGCCTTCAAGCAGGCGCAGCGCCTGATGAAGGAGCACCAGGTTCCCGTCGTGCTCGAATTTATCCTCGAACGCGTCACCAACATTTCGATGGGCACCGAAATCGACAAGATCACCGAGTTCGAGGAGCTTGCCGAACACCATGAAGATGCCCCCACGGCGATCGTCATGCTGGATTAAGCTGCGCTGATATTCAGGTGATGCCGGCCTGCAAACGGCGGTTTCTTGGTACTTCCGGTGCTCACGTACCAAAAGTACGCTCCGCTCCGGTTCTCGGAACCCACCTAGTTTGGTCGCTTCGCGCCCGTCTTCGACTCCGGCTCGGCCTGACCTGAATCTCACCACAGCTTGGGCCGGGCGAAAACAAGGAGAAAAAAGAATGCCGCGTTTTTCAGCCAATCTCTCGATGCTCTTTGGCGAGCACGATTTCCTCGACCGCTTCGATGCCGCCGCCCGCGCCGGCTTCAGGGGTGTCGAATATATCGGCCCTTATGACCATGCGCCCGATGTCGTGGCGGCGAGGCTGAAGAAGAATGGCCTGACGCAGGTGCTGTTCAACCTGCCGGCCGGCGATTGGGGCAAGGGCGAGCGCGGCATTGCGGTGTTGCCGGATCGTGTTCCCGAGTTCCGGCAAGGCGTCGCCAAGGCGATCACCTACGCGCATGCGCTGGGCTGCGAACAGGTCAACTGCCTCGCCGGCATCGCGCCGCGAGGCGTCGAGCGTTCAGTGATGGAAGATGTCTTCGCCGAAAACCTGGCTTTCGCAGCTGAGAAGCTGGCGCAGGCCGGCATCAGGCTGTTGATCGAGCCGATCAACACGCGCGACATTCCGGGCTTCTTCCTGAACTATTCGGACCAGGCCCTGGCGCTCATGGACCGCGTCGGTTCAAAGAACCTTTTCCTGCAATACGACATCTATCACATGCAGATCATGGAGGGGGATCTCGCCCGCACCATCGAGGCAAACCTCGGCCGCACTGCGCATATCCAGCTTGCGGACAATCCCGGCCGTCATGAGCCGGGGACGGGCGAGATCAATTTTCCTTTCCTGTACAACCACATCGACCGCATCGGCTATACCGGCTGGGTCGGGGCGGAGTACAAGCCGGAGGCCAACACGGAAGCCGGGCTGGGTTGGTTCCGGGAGTTTGCCGGGCAGGGCAGTGCGGCGGCGTAGGGGTCAAGAATTATTGAAGTCGAGTTCCTTCGCGCCCCCCTCTGGCCTGCCGGCCATCTCCCCCACGGGTGGGGAGATCGGCAGTTCCGGCGCCGGCTTTTACTTTTCCAACGTCGAAAATTGGCGAAAGCGGCGGTGACATCCAATCTCCCTCCTTGTGGGGGAGATGGCCGGCGGGCCAGAGGGGGCGCGAAGGAACACGGCCTTAACAAGGAAAATACCAGGGAGAACATCAATGGACACAATCGGTTTCATCGGCCTCGGCATCATGGGCGCGCCGATGGCGGGGCATCTGCTCGACGCCGGCTACACCGTCGTCGCCAGCGACCATCGCTCGAAACCGCCGGCCGGTCTCGTCGCCAAGGGTCTGAAGACCGTCACCGGCCATCACGCCGTTGCGAAAACGGCCGACATCGTCATCACCATGGTTCCCGACACGCCTGAGGTGGCCGACGTGCTGTTTGGCGAAAACGGTGTCGCCTCGGGTTTGACGGGGGGCAAGCTGGTCATCGACATGAGCTCGATCTCGCCGATCGAGACCAAGGTTTTTGCCAGGAAGATCAACGACCTCGGCTGCGACTATCTCGATGCGCCGGTGTCGGGCGGCGAGGTCGGCGCCAGGGCCGCGTCGCTGACCATCATGGTCGGCGGCGAGGAAAAGGCCTTCGAGCGCGCCAGGCCGGTGTTCGAAAAAATGGGCAAGAACATCACGCTGGTTGGCCCCAACGGCGTCGGCCAGACCACCAAAGTCGCCAACCAGATTGTCGTTGCGTTGACCATTGAAGCGGTCGCCGAAGCCCTTGTTTTTGCGTCGAAAGCCGGCGCCGACCCGGCCAAGGTGCGACAAGCGCTGATGGGCGGGCTAGCGGCCTCGCGCATTCTAGAAGTGCATGGCGAGCGCATGATCAAGCGCAGCTTCGCGCCGGGCTTCCGCATCGAATTGCATCAGAAGGATCTTAATCTCGCCCTGGAAGGGGCAAAAGCGCTTGGCGTTTCGCTGCCCAACACCTCGACGACGCAGCAATTGTTCAATTCCTGCGCGGCCAATGGCGGCGCCAAGGAGGATCACTCGGCGCTGGTCAGGGCGCTGGAGCGAATGGCGGGACATGGGCTAGGGGAATAGGGCAGTAGGGGAATAGGGCAGTAGGGCAGTAGGGCAGTAGGAAATGTCTATTCACGGCATGCGGCAAACTTGCACGTCCCTACTCCCTTACTCCCCTACCCCAAAAACTTCCTCGCCGCATAAAGGCTCACCGCCGCGGCGTTCGACACATTCAGCGAGCGGATGGCGCCGGGCATGTCGAGCCGGGCGAGCGTCGTCACCGTCTCGCGGGTCTTCTGGCGGAGGCCCTTGCCCTCGGCGCCCAGCACCAATGCGATCTTTTCTCCCGAAAAACTCTTCTCGAGTTCCGCCGGTCCGTCGGAATCGAGGCCGATGGTCTGGAACCCGGCCTCGTGCAGCTGGCCAAGCGCGTCGGCAAGGTTCTTTACCTCGATCTGGTCGATATGCTCCAGCGCGCCGGAGGCCGACTTCGCCAGCACGCCGGATTCATGCGGGCTGTGGCGCGCCGTGGTGATCAGCGCGCCGGCGCCGAAGGCGACCGCCGAGCGCAGGATCGCGCCGACATTATGCGGGTCGGTAACCTGGTCGAGGACCAGCACCAGCGTTGTATCGCCGAGCGCATCGAGGCGCTTCGGTTTTAGCGGCTCGGCTTCGATCAGCACGCCCTGATGCACGGCATCGGAGCCGGTGACCTTGTCGATGACTTTCGGCTCGACCATCTCTGTCTCAAAGGGCAGGGCGGCGAGGTCGGCGATCGCCAGCCGCTCGGCGGCGTTGCGCGTCACCAGCATCTTCTTGATCCGCCGGCGCGGATTGTCGAGTGCCGCCCGCACCGTGTGCAGGCCGTAAAGCCGCACCAGGCCGTCCGCTGCTGTCTCTCCTGGCGGCACCGGCTGGCGCGGCCTGAACGCCGGCGCGCCGCCGCTCTTCTCGTCGCGATGCGCACGGCGCAGCTTGGCGTAGTGGGTGTCTTTCGGGGTCTTGGGCTTGTTATCGTTGCTCATGGCCGGTTCTATAGCCGTGTCGTCTGTCTATGGATACAGCCGGATACCCTGCTCGGCGGGTCGTCAAGAAATTCAGCGCGTTTTGCCGGGATGTTGCGGTTGACAGTTTTGGGCGCTGCCGCCATAAGGCGCTTCGCGAAGGGCTGCTCACGCGGTTGCGACGCGTCGATGCCTCGTTGCATGGCTCCGGCGGCAGACTGGAGAGGTGCCCGAGTGGTTAAAGGGGACGGACTGTAAATCCGTTGGCTATGCCTACGTTGGTTCAAATCCAACCCTCTCCACCACTGCCGGCCTGGAAGCCTGAAACGCAAAGCATCGGACCGAAAAGTGCATAGCGGTTTTCGGGTGAAAGGCGCGGGTATAGCTCAGTGGTAGAGCAGCAGCCTTCCAAGCTGAATATGCGGGTTCGATTCCCGCTACCCGCTCCAAGCATGCTGTTGAAGTCATTATCGAAAATAACTTCCTTGAAAATGCGCCGTGTCACTGCGTGTCACTGTCTGTGGCGGTTCTGTAGTGCCTGAGCGGCAATGCCGTCATCGACATCGCCAGGTCTTCAGTCGGCGCCTCCGGCGACATGCTCTTCATGTTGAGGCAGGTCGTCGGCGATCGTGAACCACTTCGCCTTGGAGCCGACAAAGATGTGCTGGGTCGCGCGGATGGTCGGCTCGTCGACGAGGGTTCCCATGGCGACGTGCACGAAGGCGCCGTCGCGGACGACCGAATAGAGCAATGAGCCGCAGGTCTTGCAGTGCACGTCGTGGCCGGTCTCCTCGCCAAAGATCAGGAGGTTGTCCTCGCCCTTGGTCAGGCTCAGTCTCTCACGCTCGATGCCGGCAAACGGCTTGAAGGCCGAACCGGTGGTGCGCCGGCAGTTCGAGCAGTGGCAGTTGGCGGCGTAGATGAACTCGTCGGCCACCGCGTATTGCACGGCGCCGCACAGGCATTTTCCGGCAAGCATGCGATTGCCGACGTTCTCCTGGCTTGTCACAGGTTTCTCCATTTTTTGCGGGCAGCGGCCAAGTTGACATTTGTGGTGTAACCGTTGTTTTGGTCACCACTGCCCAAATTATGCGACGACGGTCAGTCGGCGCCTACGCTCGTCGAGCGACACGATGGTCAGCCCGCTGGACACCACCAGCAGGATGCCGCTGATCGCCAGCGCGTTCGGCAATTGCCTGAACACCACCAGCCCCGAAATGACCGCCCAGACGGTGAAGCAGTAGTAGAACGGCGCCACCACCCCGGTTGGCCCTGCGCGATAGGCCATGAAGATGAAGAAATGGCCGAAGATCAGGAACAATCCGGCCCCGGCCAACAGCAGCAAATGATGCGTCTCGGGCATCACCCAACGCTCGGACAGCAGATGCGCGACGCCTGAGCCGACCAGCACCACCACCACCGCGGAAATTGCGACGATCATTCCTGGCACGTCGGCGGCGACCCGCCGCCCGGCGAGATCGCGCGCGGCGGCGAATGCCGCATTGCCGAGCGCCAGCAAGGCGTAGACCGAGATTCCCTGCATGGTCGGCTGCGCCACCATCACCGCTCCGATGAAGCCGAGCCCGATCAGCGCCATGCGCAGGCCCCCGATCCGTTCGCCGAACAGGACAGCGGAGCCAATCAGCATGAGCAGGGGAGTGATCTGCCCCAGGGCGGTCGAATCGGCGATCTGCATGTTGGCGAGCGCCACCACGTAGCAAAGGATTGCCGCCAGCTCGAGCAGGTTTCTCAGTAGCACTCTCCTGTCGAGGATAAGCGGGATCTGCCTGGCGTAGCCCAGGGCAAGCAGCAACGGGATGCCCCACAGCGTTGCCGCCATCCCGCGCAGAAACAGCACTTCATAGGGCGGCAGCCCTACCGTCGCGAGCTTCAACATGGTGTCGTTGGCGACATAGGACCCGGTCGACAGGATCATGAACAGCGGGCCGCGGATGGCGATCGGAATGTAATGCATCGGATCAGAAAATCAGACCGGCGTCACACCGGCAATGGGCCAGATCCGGTTGTAAATCCGGCAAGGCAGACAGGCGGAAGCGGCGATTACCAATCCACCGAATGCCGGTATCCGCGGAACCTATCTTCGCCAGTACCATTTCCTCTTGTTCGTTCCTATATCCGCGCCACACCCCCGAAAACCGGATCATTGGTTCAGACCGGGTGAGAAAGCCCCGGCCACAAGGCACTTGTGTTTTTCGGCCGCAGTCGCTAATCGCCCCGCATTCGACTGAACTGAAGGTCCAGGCCGTCCAAGGAAAGAGACTATGGCAAAAGGTAAATTCGAGCGTACAAAGCCTCATGTGAACATTGGCACGATTGGCCACGTCGATCATGGCAAGAC